>NZ_JBSFGB010000034.1:0-95461 GCF_053596375.1 Streptomyces sp. NPDC001709
GGATACAGCCTTCATGGGTCTCACCTCCTCGCGTTCTCTCACGGCTGCCCAGACGGTATCAGCCGGGGTCGGTCGGCCCAACGCATTTATCCGGAGCTCGTGGTACCCATGCCGGCCCGGAAGGGCAGTTCGGCGCGGAAGACGGGCGAGGAGATCCCGGAGCTTGTTCCCCAGCTGTGTGCCCAAGCAGGCAGTGACGTGTCCCCTGTGGATCTCGACCGCAGCATGAGTTCAAGGCGGCAGGGTCAGTTCGGTCGGGCCAGCGCTCGTTCGAGTATCTCTTTGGGCACCGGCTCATCGCTGAACGCCCGCACGGCCCTACGTGGCGTCGGTCAGTGGCTTTCGGGGGTAGGCGCGGAGCACGAGGGATGTGGTGACGGGGCCGTAACGGGCAAGGGCGTCGACAACTTCTTCGAGTCGTCCTGCCTGCGGGCAGTGGACGTCGAAGATGAGGCAGTCTTCCCCGGTGACTCTGAGGGTGGAGGCGATTTCGGGGGTCCGGGAGGCGAAGTCAAGGGCGCGTGAGAGCTGGGCGTGCGTGGTGCGCAGCCGGATGACCGCGTGAATGTTCAGCCCGAGGGCTACCGGGTCGACCACGGCCCGGTAGCCGGTGATGACGCCGTTCTTCTCCAGCCGCTGGATGCGTGCGCTGGCCGCGGGTTGCGAGAGTCCGACGCGGCGCCCTATCTCCGCGCCGGTCAGCCGGCCGTCGGTCTGGAGCAGGGCGAGGATGTCCCGGTCTATCCGGTCGAGTGATTCCATTGTCGTCCGCACCATTTTCTTTGAGATCACTTGCGCCACTGCCACCGCCCTGATGCGTCCAACAGAATCTGCGCCAGGTGCTCCCGTGATCGTAGGGAGCGACGAGTGAAGTGGGGGTGGACAGTGGCCGCGTACGTCATCGTCCCGGGCATCGACGGCTCGGACGGACAGCACTGGCAGACCTTGTGGGAGCGACAGTGGGGCACCTCGGCGGTGAGGATCTCCCCTTCCTCGTGGTCCGCCCCCGACCTGGATGTCTGGGTCGACGCCGTCCAGGAGGCGTACGACGACGCTTACCGGCAGGACAGCCATGTCGTGCTGGTAGCCCACAGCCTGGGCTGCTGGGCGGCGTCCACCTGGCTGACCAAGAACCCATCGAGTCCGACAGGCGGCGCGTTCCTGGTCGCGCCGCCCGACCCGCACGGGCCGGCGTTCCCACGCCAGGCGGCCGTGACGTTCACCGAGGTGTCGGCACGACCACTGCCGTGCCCGGCCCTGGTGGTGGGCAGCGCCGACGACCCGTACTGCACCCCCGAGGCAGCCGCCGGCTTCGCGGCGCGGTGGGAGGCGCGATGGCACCTCGCGGGCGCCTGCGGACACCTCAACTCCGCCAGCGGCCTCGGCTCGTGGCAGTACGGCCGTGAACTCCTGGACTCGCTGACCGAGCAGTGATCAACCACTTCGTTGGCACGGTCACCGTGGAGTGATCTGTCTCACGCGCTGTCACAACCGTCGAGCGCGCGGTGTCTTGAGGGCGCACGCCCGGAGACGAACGAAGGAGACACCATGACTGAGCACAGCAATGTGACCGTGATCGGTGGCGGGTACGCCGGCGTCATGGCGGCCAACCGCCTGACACAGCGCGACGATGTGACGGTGACCCTGATCAACCCGCGCCCGGATTTCGTCGCACGGCTCCGCCTGCACCAGCGGGTGGCCGGGACCCACGACGCGGTCGTCAACTACCAGGACATCCTGGGCAAGGGCATCCGGCTGGTCGTCGACACCGTGACACGGATCAACGCTTCCGGGCGCCGCGTGACCTTGGCGAGCGGCGGCAGCGTCGGCTACGACTACCTGGTCTACGCCGTGGGCAGTGGCAGCGCCGATGCGCGCGTGCCCGGAGCAGCCGAGTTCGCCTACCCGATCGCCACCCTGGAGGAGGCGCAGCGGCTGCGGCCGGTTCTCGACGCCGCGCCCGCCACGGCCGTAGTGACCGTCGTCGGAGCCGGTCCCAGCGGCATCGAGACCGCCGCCGAGCCGGCGGAGCGGGGCCGCCGGGTGATCCTGGTCTGCGGAGGTCCGCTCGGCCCGTACCTGCACCCTCGGGCGCGACGCGCGGTTGCCGAGCGGCTGGCCAAGCTCGGTGTGACCGTGCTCGACGGCCCGGACACGAAGGTGACGGCCGTGACCCGCGATGCCGTGCGGCTCAGCGATGGCCGCGAGCTTCCGAGCGACATCACCATCTGGACCGTCGGATTCGGCGTGCCGGACCTGGCCGCGCGCAGCGGGCTGAGCACCGACGCCCTGGGACGACTGCTCACGGACGAGACGTTGACCAGCGTCGACGACGAGCGCATCGTCGCGGCCGGGGACTCATCGGCGCCATCCGACCTGCCGTTCCGGATGAGCGCCTATGGCGCGGGGTGTCTGGGCGCACACGCCGCCGACACGGTGCTCGACCGGATCGCGGACAAGCGACCGGCACCCATCGACCTGTCGTTCCCCGCCATGTGCATCAGCCTGGGCCGTCGCGCCGGTGTCTTCCAGCTCGCCAACAAGGACGACATCGCGATGAAGCTCTACATCGGCGGCCGCCCCGGCACGAAGCTCAAGGAGGTCTCCTGCACGTTCAGCGTCAAGCATCTGGCGGTCGAGGCACGCAAGCCCCGTTCGCACCACTGGCCCAAGGGCGACAAGCGTCGGCAACTGCTGCATGCCAGGCGCGCCGTGGCGCCGACCACGGCCGAACGGACAGCCTAGGCGGCCGGCGGCCACGCAGGAGGGGATCGATACATGAGTAGCCACGCCACTGACCCGGCGACCGAGGCCTTCGTCGCCCACCGCAACCTGCTCTTCACCGTCGCGTACGAGATGCTCGGATCGGCGGCCGACGCCGAAGACGTCCTCCAGGAAACCTGGCTGCGCTGGGTCGACGTCGACCTGGCGCGGGTAGGCGACCAGCGCGCTTATCTGGTCCGGATCACGACCCGGCAGTCCCTCAACCGGCTGCGGAGCATGACGCGCCGCAAGGAGGCGTATGTCGGCTCCTGGCTGCCCGAGCCGATCCTCACCGCGCCGGACGTGGCCGAGGATGTCGAACTCGCCGAGAGCGTGTCGATGGCGCTCATGCTCGTCCTCGAAACACTGTCGCCGACCGAACGTGCCGTCTTCGTACTGCGCGACGTCTTCGACGTCGACTATGACGAGATCGCGGCCGCCGTCGACAAGAGCCCCGCGGCCGTCCGCCAGATCGCCCACCGTGCCCGCCGGCACGTCGACGCCCGCCGCCCCCGCAAGGTGGTCTCCCCGAGCGAGACCCGGGCAGCCCTGGAGTCGTTCCGGCGCGCGCTCGAAAGCGGAGATCTGCAGGGCGTCCTTGACGTGCTCGCCCCCGAGATCGTCTTGATGGCCGACGGCGGCGGAGTCAAGCAGGCCGCGCTGCGGCCGGTCATCGGCGCCGACAAGGTGGCCCGCTACATCCTCGGCGGCACCGGCAAGCGCGGGGGAGGGATCACCACCGAGCCCGCCGTGGCCAACGGCAACCCGGCACTCGTCGTCCGCTTCAACGGCGAGATCGACGGTGTCATGGCGGTCCGCGTCGAGGACGCCCACATCATCGGCCTCTACTACGTCCGCAACCCGGAGAAGCTGACCCGCGTCGACTCCGAGACCCCGCTCACCCTGCGATGATCACCGGTGCCCCTTCGAACCAGACATCGTGGAGGTTCTGATGCAGATCACCTCGTTGCCGCATCTGGATGAGCACACGACGGACATTGCGGCGGGAGCCGATGATGTCTGGCGCAGCCTTGCCGCAGAGCTGGACCGGTCCTTCTCTCATCCTCGGGCGGCGGGTTACGCGAGACTGGTCGGAGCGGCTGAATGCACGACATCCGGGCCGCGGCCGCTCGCCGCAGGTTCGACGTTTCCCGGTTTCCGGGTCGTCGCCGCCCTCCCTGGACGGGAGTTGGTACTCCAGGGCCGCCATCGCTTTTCCTCATACGCCCTGATCTTCCGGCTCGATGCCGACGGCCCGGGCCGATCACGGCTGCGCGCCGAAAGCCGAGCCACCTTCCCCGGCCTGGCCGGCGGCGTCTACCGATGCCTCGTCATGGGAACCGGTGCCCACGTGGTCGGCATGCGGCGACTGCTTTCGGCAATCCGTCGCCGATGCGAGTAGGCAAACCCCGACCAAGGAGTAACACCCGATGAGCCTGCGCTCCGGATTCGCACTCGCGGGTACGGCGATCGCCCTGCCCGTCCTGCTGAACCGCCACCGCGGCGAGACGATCCCCATGGACGCCCGCGCCAGGCGGGATGCGCCCGGATCCTTCGTCCGCCTCCGCCGTGGCACGACACACGTCATGGTGGACGGCCCCGAATCAGGAGAGCCGGTCCTGTTCGTCCACGGGGCGACCCTGTCGCTGTGGGTGTGGGACGGACTGTTCGAGCGGCTGGCCCGGGCCGGGTACCGGACCATCCGTTTCGACCGGTACGGCACCGGCTTCAGCGACCGTCCCGACATCGACCACGACCAGGCACTGTTCGAGGAACAGATGACCGACCTGCTGGAGGCGCTCGGCGTCGACCGCCCGGTGACGCTCGTCGCGCTGGCGTTCGGCGGCCCGATCGCGGCCGAGTTCGCCGTGCACCATCCCGAGCGGGTCGCCGGGGTGTGCCTGGTCTCTCCCGACGGGTTCGCGACCCCGCTCAACCTCGGACTGCGCCTGTCCCTGCTGCCCGGGATCGGTGGGCCGTTCTTCCGGCTGACCGGAAACCGGGCGTTGAAGTCCCGCCTGCCCGGCTACTCCCGCGACCCGCGCGTGGTCGCCCGCGTCCAGGCGCGTCTGCTGCCGGAACTGCGCTACCGGGGCTTCAAGCGCAGCCTGCTCTCCGCGCTCCGCAACGTCCCGGTCCACGGCGCCGAATACCTGTACCGGTTCCTGGACACGCGCGACATTCCCGTCCAGGTGGTGTGGGGGCGCCGGGACCCCATCACCCCGATGCCGCCGGACGAGGTCCTGCGCACCGTCTTCTCCCACGCCGACCTGCGCGTGCTAGACGGCGTGGGACACCTGCCGCACTACGAGCGCCCCGACGAGACCGCCGCGATCATCCTGGACTTCCTGCACAAGGCGGTCGCGGACCGCCATACCGCGCCCTGAACCGGGTCATAGCCACGGCACGGAACGCGACCTCGTCGTGGACGCGGGCCTGGGCGTCGCGGGCCTGCGCCGGCACATCCCCGGCATGTTCGAGCGGGACCCGCTGGTCGTCCTCACCCACGCACACCTCGACCACGTCGGCGGAGCGCACGAGTTCCGCGAACGCGCGGCCCACAAAACCGCCGCGGAGGCCCTTGCACAGGGCGTACCCGCCAGCCTGTACGGCCCCGAGCTCTACAAGGAACTCGGCATGGATCCGACCGGAGAAGACCTCCCCGGCCTGCTGATCGACGCGCTGCCCCACACCGGCTACGACCCTCGCACCTACCGCGTGGAGCCGCTCACGGTGCACCGCCCCCTCCAGGACGGGGACGTGATCGACCTGGGCGGTCGCTCACTGACCGTCCTGCACCTTCCCGGACACACACCCGGCTGCATCGCCCTCCTCGAAGAGGACACCGGGGCACTGTTCACCGGCGACGTCATCTACAACGGCCACCTCATCGACGACCTCCCCGAATCCGACCCGCCGACCTACCGGCGCAGCCTGGCACTCCTGGCCGACCTGGACATATCCATCGCCCACCCGGGCCACGGCCGCAGCTTCGACGGACACCGCCTGCGGGAAGTGGCACACAACTACCTGAGCGCGCCCCACGGGTAGGCCCGCCGCGGTGCCGGGCTTTGTCGGACGAGCGACGCCGAACGGGGTGTCTCCGTGACCGAGGCGACCATGGAGTACAGCACCAGCGCTGATCCGCGGGCCGACAGCAGCGACCTGCTCGGTCCCCTGGGCCCCAGGAGAGGAAGGTAGCGCGCAGGCCATGGTGCCTGCCGGACGCCCGACGCCAACCGGCTGGTGTTCTCCGCGATGGACCGGGGGATGGTCGTGCGGACGTCGCCGTCCGTGAACGGCGCCGACGCGTCCACCATCCCGGTAGGAACCCTTTGCGTTTTGATCTGCTGGGCCACCGGGGACGCGCGGTCGAGGCGCGCAGCCCCGCGAGGACCAGGTCGAGGTGGCGCAGGTGCGGTGTCGGTGCGGCGGCGGATCTCCTTGTTGAGCCCGGAGGTGTGCGCTGGTCGGTTAGGGTCGCCTCGTGACGGGCGAACCGGCTCCGTCGCCGTGAAATTGATCGGCCTGCGGTGCATCGTGGCTGTGCAGCAGCCGGTGATGCGTCCCCGTTGTGCCCTGATGTGCCCTCGCGCTGGGTGATCTGGGTAAAAGCGCAGGTCAGAGAGGTGTTGTGGGGGCACAATGCGATTGAGAGTGGAGTTCACCACCGAACCCTTCGATCTCGACGAGGCGCCCGCGCACGCGCTGGTCGCCCGCGAGGTCATCGAGGCGGCGAAACTGGACGCGGTCGACGTCGGTCCGTTCGGCAACACCGCGGAGGGCGGTGCCGACGCGGTTCTCACGGCCGTGGACGCGCTGCTGCGCCAGTCCCTGCAGGCCGGCGCCACCCGGGTCTCGCTCCAGGTCAATGTGATCGAGGACGGGGAGGACGACCGGTGACCGGGGACGAGCCGTTCATCGCGGCCGTGAAACCGCTGGTCGATGCCATGGGCGGGGAGATGATCCCGACGGACGAGGCCGGCCCCGAGGACGTCGTCCTCGCCTGGGAGGGCGTCGACGTCGTCGCCGTACGCCTGCCCCAGCTCGCCGACTCCCTCGATCACATCCTGGCCGCCATGGAGCGCCGTCAGGGCCGGCCGCTGGCCGATCTGGACCGCAAGGCCAAGCAGGAGGTCGTACGGATACTGGAGGCGCGCGGCGCCTTCGCCGTGCGGCACGGCGTGGAGACCGTGGCGAGCGCACTCGGGGTGAGCCGCTTCACCGTCTACAACTACCTGAACCGGGAGAAGGGGGCCTGAGCCCGGCGATCCGGGATCCGTCGAGTTACCCGGAATTTTCAACAAAGTGTTGACGCCGTGTTTCGGAGAGCGTTAGCTGTTCGCAGCCCGTTCAGCACGAAGGCCGAAACCGGCCACGGAGGCTCCCGTGACTTCGACTTCCACGCCCCCGGGCCTGGCCCGGTTCAACGACCTGGAGGAGAGCGCGGCCCGCGCCGCCCTCCACGAGGCGTGTGCCTCCACCGAGTGGGCCCGGCGACTGCTCACCACCCGCCCCTACGCCACCCCCGACGAGCTCTACGCCGCCAGTGACGCCGCCATGGCCGAGCTGAGCACCGCGGATCTCGAGGAGGCGATGGCGGGGCACCCGCCGATCGGGCGCCCCAAGCCCGGCGACCCGACCTCCGCGCGGGAGCAGGCCGGCATGGCCGGCGCCGCCGACGAACTCAAGGCCGAGATGCTCGAGCTCAACCTGGCCTACCAGGAGAAGTTCGGCCATGTGTTCCTGATCTGCGCCACCGGCCGGACCGGTGAGCAGATGCGGGACGCGGTCAAGGAGCGGATCGGGAACGCGCCGGAGCAGGAGCGGGAGATCGTCCGCACCGAGCTGGGCAAGATCAACCGCATCCGACTGGCCCGACTCGTCGAAGAGGACGCCTGACACCATGAGCACCAGCACCACCGCCTCCGTGTCCACACACATCCTGGACACCTCGATCGGCCGCCCCGCCGAGGGCGTCGCCATCCAGCTCAGCGCCCGTAGCGGCCGTGCAGCGGACTGGCAGGCGCTCGGCGGCTCCGCGACCGACGCCGACGGCCGGTGCAAGGACCTTCCGGACCTGCCGGAAGGCACCACACACGTACGGCTCGACTTCGCGGTCGAGGCGTATTTCTTGCAGTTCGAGAACAAGCAAGCCGATGCGCAGCAGGACGCCCCCGCGAATCGGGACAGCGGACCTGGCGTGTTCTTCCCGGAGGTGGCGATCACGTTCGCCGTCGTACCGGGCGAGCACTACCACGTGCCGCTGCTGCTCAACCCGTTCGGCTACTCCGTTTACCGAGGGAGCTAGCTAAATGCCCACCATCCTGGGACAGAACCAGTACGGCAAGGCCGAGAACCGAGTCGTAAAGATCACGCGGGACGGCGCCACCCACCACATCAAGGACCTCAACGTATCCGTGGCGCTGAGCGGCGACATGGAAGAGGTCCACTACTCCGGCTCCAACGCCAACTGCCTGCCGACCGACACCACCAAGAACACGGTGTACGCGTTCGCCAAGGAGTACGGCATCGAGTCCGCCGAGCAGTTCGGCATCCACCTCGCCCGCCACTTCGTCACCTCGCAGGAGCCGATCCACCGCGCCCGGATCCGGATCGAGGAGTACGCCTGGGAGCGGATCGAGACCTCCGACGCCAACTCCAAGTTCATCGGCGCCGACGAGGTCAAGCACTCCTTCGTCCGCAAGGGCCAGGAGACCCGGCTGACCCAGATCACCTACGACGGTGAGAAGTGGGAGGTCGTCTCCGGTCTGAAGGACCTGGTCGTGATGAACTCGACGAACTCCGAGTTCTGGGGCTACGTCAAGGACAAGTACACGACCCTCCAGGAGGCGTACGACCGCATCCTGGCCACCCAGGTCTCCGGCCGCTGGCGGTTCAACTGGACCGACGACGAGCAGAAGATGCCCAACTGGGAGAAGTCCTACGAGCAGGTCAAGAAGCACATGCTCCAGGCCTTCGCCGAGACGTACTCCCTCTCCCTGCAGCAGACGCTGTACCAGATGGGTGCGCGCATCATCAACAACCGCAGCGAGATCGACGAGGTCCGCTTCTCGCTGCCGAACAAGCACCACTTCCTGGTCGACCTGGAGCCCTTCGGGCTCAAGAACGACAACGAGGTCTACTACGCCGCCGACCGGCCCTACGGCCTGATCGAGGCGACCATCCTCCGGGACGGCTGTGAGCCGAAGATCCCGGTGGACATGACCAACCTCTGACCCACCCTCCTTTTCGGCACCCGTGACCGGGGAACGCGCCTCTTCGGCCTCCCCGGTCACGGCACTCAAAGCTCCTAGGGTCCTGCCGTGCCCTCCCGCTTCAGTCCACTGAGTCGAAAAGGACGAATCATGGCAGCAGACCAGCGCATCGTCATCGAGAACTGTTCGATCGCGACCGTCGACGCCGACGACACCGAGTACGCCTCCGGGTACCTGGTCATCGCCGGCAACCGCATCGAGGCGGTCGGCGCAGGCAAGCCCCCCGAGGGCCTGGAGAACGTCGTACGCCGTATCGACGCCACCGGGCATCTCGTGACCCCCGGCCTGGTCAACACCCACCACCACTTCTACCAGTGGATCACCCGGGGCCTGGCCACCGACCACAACCTGTTCGACTGGCTCGTCGCGCTCTACCCCACCTGGGCGCGCATCGACGAGCAGATGACCTACGCGGCCGCGCAGGGGTCCCTCGCCATGATGGCCCGCGGCGGTGTCACCACCGCCATGGACCACCACTACGTCTTCCCGCACGGCACCGGCGACCTGTCCGGCTCGATCATCCGGGCCGCCGCCGAGATGGGGGTCCGCTTCACGCTGGCCCGCGGCTCGATGGACCGCAGCGAGAAGGACGGCGGGCTGCCGCCGGACTTCGCCGTCGAGACGCTGGAGGGCGCGCTCGCGGCGACCGAGGCGACCGTCAAGCAGCACCACGACGCCTCCTTCGACGCCATGACCCAGGTGGCCGTCGCGCCCTGCTCGCCGTTCTCCGTCTCCACCGAACTCCTCAGGCAGGGCGCCGAGCTGGCCCGCCGCCTCGGCGTGCGCCTGCACACCCACGGCTCGGAGACGGTCGAGGAGGAGAAGTTCTGCCACGAGCTGTTCGGCATGGGCCCGACGGACTACTTCGAGTCCACCGGCTGGCTCGGCGAGGACGTGTGGATGGCGCACTGCGTCCACATGAACGACTCCGACATCGCCGCCTTCGCCCGCACGAAGACCGGCGTCGCCCACTGTCCCTCGTCCAACGCCCGTCTGGCGGCGGGTATCGCGAGGGTCCCCGACATGCTGGCCTCCGGCGTCCCGGTCGGCCTCGGCGTCGACGGCACCGCGTCCAACGAGTCCGGCGAACTGCACACGGAACTGCGCAACGCCCTGCTGATCAACCGTCTCGGCGCCCACCGCGAGGCCGCGCTCAACGCCCGTCAGGCGCTGCGGCTCGGCACCTACGGCGGCGCCCAGGTCCTCGGCCGGGCGGAGCAGATCGGCTCGCTGGAGCCCGGCAAGCTCGCCGACGTCGTGCTGTGGAAGATGGACACCCTCGCGCACGCCTCCATCGCCGACCCGGTGACCGCGCTGGTCTTCGGCGCGGCGGCCCCGGTCACCGCGTCCTTCGTCAACGGCCGGCAGATCGTCGACAACGGCCGCCTGACCGCCGTCGACGAGGACGCCATCGCCCGCTCCACCCGCGAGGAGGCCCAGCGCCTCACCCGGATCATGGCCCAGGCCTGATCCCCACCGACACGTCGGGGGCCGACTGGCCCGCCGACAAACGTGGCGGTCGCCCCGTACAGGCGGCCCGCCACAGAACTCGGCGGACCGGCCCAACGACCGGTCTGCCGGAGGCAGGTTGCCCCGTGTGGGCGGCTTGCTGGAGGACTTGGCAGGTTGCCCTGTGTGGGCGGCTTGCCGGAAGACGCGGCGGGCGCTCCGTGCGGGCGTTCGTCGAAGGTCTCGGCGGATCGGATCATGCGGCCGGTCTGCCGGAACGCTCCGGCTGGGAGGGACGGCTCCCGGCCGGGGTCCGTGGACCCGAGCGGGGTCCACGGCAGCCGCTCCGGGGCGCGTGCGGACGTACGCGCCCCGGAACGGTCACCCTCGACCCGCTCGATCGCCACCCCCGTCCCGGTCCCGCACGACCACACGCACCACCTCCATGAAACCCACGTCATCGACGACGTGTTAGCCGCTCGGAGGAGCCGCCGTGGCCGCCCATCCTGTTGACGAGAAACTCCCCGCCCTCAAAATGGCGACCAGCGGCCTGCAGCATGTGGCCGCCATGTACGCGGGAGTCGTCGCCCCACCCCTGATCGTCGGCGCGGCCATAGGCCTGTCCGGCAAAGACCTCACCTTCCTCACCGGAGCCTGTCTGTTCACCGCCGGGCTCGCGACCTTCCTGCAGACCCTCGGCTTCTGGAAGATCGGCGCCCGGCTGCCCTTCGTCAACGGCGTCACCTTCGCCGGTGTCGCCCCCATGACGGCGATCGTCGCCTCCGCCAAGGACAAGTCCGACGCCCTGCCGATGATCTTCGGCGCGGTCATCGTCGCCGGCCTCCTCGGCTTCCTCGCCGCCCCCTTCTTCAGCAAGGCCGTCCGCTTCTTCCCGCCCGTCGTCACCGGCTCGGTCATCACCCTGATCGGTGTCTCCCTGCTCCCGGTCGCCTTCGGCTGGGCCCAGGGCCCGAACCCCGCCGCACACGACTACGGCTCGACGACCAACCTCACCCTGGCCGGCACCACCCTCCTCATCGTCCTGCTGCTGCGCCGCTTCACCCGCGGCTTCGTCAAGCAGATCGCGGTCCTGCTCGGCCTGATCATCGGCACACTCATCGCGATACCCTTCGGCGGCACGGACTTCAGCCCCGTCGCCCACGCCGACGTCGTCGGCTTCCCGGTCCCCTTCCACTTCGGCGCCCCGACCTTCCACATCGCGGCGATCCTGTCGATGTGCGTGGTGATGGTCGTCTCCATGACGGAGTCCACCGCCGACATGCTGGCGCTCGGCGAGATCGTCGAACGCCCCGCGGACGAGAAGACCATCGCGGCCGGCCTGCGCGCCGACACCCTCGGCTCCGCCCTCAGCCCGCTGTTCAACGGCTTCATGTGCAGCGCCTTCGCCCAGAACATCGGCCTGGTCGCCATGACGAGGATCCGCAGCCGCTTCGTCGTCGCCGTGGGCGGCGGCTTCCTGGTCCTGATGGGCCTGTGCCCGATGGCCGCCTCGCTCATCGCGGCCGTCCCCCGCCCGGTCCTCGGCGGCGCCGGCGTCGTCCTGTTCGGCTCGGTCGCCGCGAGCGGCATCCAGACCCTGGTCCGGGCCGGGCTGGAGAAGGACAACAACGTCCTGATCGTCGCCGTCTCCCTCGCGGTCGGCATCATCCCGATCACCGCGCCGGGCTTCTACCACGCCTTCCCCGAGACCGCGAAGATCGTCCTGGACTCCGGCATCTCCACCGGCTGCGTCACCGCCGTCGTGCTCAACCTCGTCTTCAACCACCTCGGCAAGGGCAAGGAAGCCGAGGACGTGACCCACCCCATGGAGGCGGGGCAGGAACTCACGGCCGCGCACTGAGAACCGGCGCGGGGTACGGCGGCGGCCGTACCCCGCGCCGCCGTATGCGGCAGTCTTGGGCCCATGCCCATGAACGAGTCCGGCCGTGTCGAGGCCTTCAGCGACGGCGTGTTCGCCATCGCCATCACTTTGCTCATCCTGGACATCAAGGTGCCGAAGGCGGGCGAGCACGGCGGCCTGTGGCAGTCGATCGGCGCGCAGTGGCCGTCGTACGCCGCCTATGTGGTGAGCTTCCTGGTCATCGGCATCATGTGGGTGAACCACCACCAGGTGTTCAGTTACGTCGCCCGGGTCGACCGGACGCTGATGTTCCTGAACCTGCTGGTGCTGATGGTCGTGGCCGCCGTGCCCTGGCCGACCGCCATGCTCGCCGAGTACCTGCGCGAGGACACCGCCTCGCACGCGGCGGCCGCGGTCTACAGCCTGGTCATGGTCGCCATGGCCCTCGCCTTCCAGGCCCTGTGGTGGCATCTCACCCGCACCGGCCACCTCTTCGACACGCGCGTGGACACCGCGGCGGCCCGGGCGACCCGCGCCCGCTTCGCCCTGGGCTCCCTCGGCTACCCCCTGACGGTGGGCCTCGCCTTCGTCTCCGCTCCCCTGACCCTGGCCGCACACGGACTGCTCGCCCTCTACTACGGCTTCAATCAGGTAGCGGTACCGCTCCGCCGGGACCCGGCCACGCCATGAGGTTGGCCAGCAGCTCCGCCTGCTCGATCGCGTCGTCCAGGGCGTGGTGGGTGTGCCGGCGCCGGGAGAGGAGAGGGCGCGGCATCGTGCCCTTGGCCACCGCCCGCAGCGGCAGCCCGGCCTCCGGATAGCCGCACATCACCGGCTGGGCGCCCGTGCTCACCTCGCGCACCCACGCGCTGAACTCGGCGAGTGCGACGGCCGGTTCGGCGCCTCGCACCACCAGCCGGTCCCGGTCCAGGCCGCTCACCGCCAGGGCCTCGGGGACGAAGTCGTCGGAGATCGGCCGCAGTTCGCGGTAGAAGGTCAGCTGTTCGGGGTCCGCCGGGGTGAAACCGCCGGCGTCCTGCGTGCCGGCCACGGCAGCGCCGATGCTCAGCATGGAGTACGGCCCCGGGATCGGCCCGTCGGCCTCGATGTCGACGGAGATACAGCGGCTGGGTTTGACGCGTCGTGCGGACATGGCCCCGCAGCATGACAGCCACCGGCTGGGCCGCGCATCCGAATTCGGGCGCCCATCCGGCATTCAGGTGCGCATCGGCATTCGGGCGCGCATCCGGCGTTCAGGCGCGCGCGCCGCCCGCCTGGCATGGGGTGAGCGCGGGCAGCCGGCCGGTGAGGTACGACCGGGGCGGGACCCCCATCAGGGCGCGGAAGTCGGACGTCATGTGCGACTGGTCGAAGTACCCGGTGGCGGCGGCCAGTTCGGCCCAGCGGGCGCTCCCCGCCCGGGTGACGAGCGTACGCACGCGGTCGATACGGGCGTAGTGCTTCGGGGAGACACCGACGCCGTCGGTGAACAGGTTGCGCAACTGGCGTTCGCTCACGGCCAGTTCCCGGGCCACGTCCCGGACCTGGGCGGGCGCCCGGTCCTCCCGTACCGACAACGCCTCCACACCCGCCCGCAGCAGCGCCGTGCGGGCCGGATCCACGGCGTCGGAGAGCAGCCCGGGCAGCAGCTCGGCGAGGTGCGGCACCGCCTCCCGTGGATCCAGCCACCGCACCTCACGCGCGAACCGGCGTGCCGCACCGCCCGGCAACCCGTCCAGCGGCACCACCCGGCCGACCAGCCCGGCGGCCGGAACACCCAGCAACGCCCGGGCCGTACCCGGCGCGAGGCGCAGCTCCACACACGAGATATGGCCCTTGCCCTCGTGGTAGGTGGCCCGCACTCGTGGCCCGACGGCCAGCACGTCCCGCCGCCCGTCCGCCGCCACCCGCAGCACCACCTTGGTCACCGCGTCGGGCAGCTGGACGAACGTCCCCTCGGCCGGCTCGGTGAAGGTCAGGGCCCGCACCCCGGCGATCCAGGGACGCAGGGCCTCGGGTGCGGTCGGCAGCAGCTCGGCGGTGGTCATCGGCACCCTTCCACCGTAAACGCCCGGCACCGCCGTCCGGGCGGCCGGCCGTGCCGGAATTTCCAAGAGACCGGCACCTCCGGCAGCCCATCGTGGACCTCATGATTCTGGTGACGGGTGCCACGGGCACCATCGGGAGTGACGTAGTACGACAGCTGGCCGGGCGCGGTGCGAAGGTGCGCGCCCTCACCCGCGACCCGGCGAAGGCGCGGGTGCCCGCCGGGGTGGAGGCGGTGCGCGGGGACTACCGCGACCCGGCGTCCCTGGAGGTCGCGGTGGCGGGTGCGAGTGCCGTCTTCCTGCTCCGCCCGCCCGGCCCCGACGAGGGACAGGACGCGGCGCTGGTCGCCGCGGCCCGGGCCGCGGGCGTGGGCCGGCTGGTGAAGCTCTCCGCCATCGGCACCGGCGACACCGCTACCGGCTCCTCCGGGCTCTGGCACCTGGAGGGCGAGCGGGCCGTACGGGACAGCGGGGCCGCGTGGACGGTGCTGAGGCCGTCGTCGTTCGCCTCCAACACGCTGACCTGGGTCCAGGCACTCCGGGCGGGCGAACCGGTGCCCAACATGACCGGGGACGGCGCGTCGGGTGTGATCGATCCGCGCGACATAGCCGAGGTGGCGGTGCGGGCCCTGCTCGACGACGGGCACGCGGGGCGGACGTACACCCTGACCGGGCCGGAGGCCATCAGCGTCCCCGGCCAGACCGCCGTGCTCGCCGGCGTCCTGGGCAGCCCGGTCCCGGTCCGGAACCTGTCGCCGGACGAGACCCGCGCGTTTCTGCGCACCGCCTGGGGCTTCGACGGGGACCGGGCGGAGGGCATCCTGGCCGGCGTCGCGTTCGTCCGTGACGGAGGCAACGCGGTGGTCACCGAGGACGTACCCGAGGTGCTGGGCCGGTCGGCCCGGTCGTTCCGCGAGTGGGCCGAGGACAACAAGAAGAGTTTCGAGGGGAGTTGAGGAGCGGACCGGCTCCGGGCAGGAGTGGTGAGGGCGTCGGCCTGCGGCGCTACAGGCCGAACAGGGCGAGGTCCGTGGTGAGTTCCTCGAACACCTCTCGCGGATCGGTGACCAGCTTGCGCTCGTTGAGATTCAGCAGGCCCCCGACCGCGCTGATCTCGGCCGCCACTGTGCCATCGGCCTTGCGTATCTCCTGCAGGATCCGGAACGTCTTGCCGCCGCTCCACTCGAACTCACAGGTCACATCGACCTCGTCGCCCGCGAGCAGTTCGCGTCGGTAGCGGATCGTCGTCTCCAGCGCGACCGGCCCCACGCCCCGGCCGACAAGCCGCGCCTGGCTGATCCCCGCTGTCTGGAGCAGCGTCCAGCGGGCGTGCTCCGCGTAGTTGAGGTACACCGCCTGGTTGAGGTGGCCCTGGACGTCGGTCTCATAGCCGCGGACGGTCACACGGACGGAAAACGGTTCGCTCACTGGTCGCCCTTCTCGCATTCGAATCGCCGATCCACCGATCTTGACACGCGGCTCACGCCCGGCGCGGCGAAGCCAGCAGATAGCGCACCCTCGTACGCGGCTCCGTGTACTCGCCGGCCTGCCAGCCCGCGCGCTCCAGCGTGAGCGCGCAGGCCGCCAGGCTGTCCGCGTCCGGCGCGTACACGGCGACCGCCTCCGGCTGCGGGGTCGCACGCACCCGGTATCCGTCCGCGCCCCCGCCCGCCGGTCGGTGCCCGGCCGCCTCCAGGGCCAGGGCCGCCGCCCGCACCAGATGCGTGCGCTCCCAGCCGCACGGCCGGTCCACGGCGCCGTCGGGGTTCGTCATCCGCCGTAGCTCCAGCAGCCCCTGCCAGGCGCCGTGCACCTCACGCAGCCGCGCCGCAGCGTCCGCCGGCGCCGCCTCCTCGCCGCCGACCCGCGCCGCGAACACCCCCGTGTCCGGCGCCGGTTCCTCCGCCGCCGCCTCGGGCACCGCCTCCCGTATCCGATGGCCCGCCGGGGTCAGGAAGTGCTCGTGCGGTGGCCGCGGGTGCCGGAAGGCCAGCCCCCGCTTCACCAGGGCCGCCAGCTGCGCCTCCGTACCGCGCAGCCGCCCGGTCACCGGATCGGCGGCCTCGATCACCCGCCGCAGCGCGGCACTCGGCGCTCGGGTCACGGCGCGCTCCTTCCGATGCCGTCTCCTGTCCCGGGACGCCCGTCCGGCGGCCCACTTCGCAGAGTACGGTCCGGGTCCGACAACGTGGACTTCGTCCTTCCAGGCCCCCTACTCCAGCGGGCGGATGTTCCACCCCGCCACCACCGGCCGCCCATGCTCCGTGCCCAGCCGGCACAGGGCTCCCGTCGCCAGCTGGAACAGGGCCCCGTGCTGGGGCGGGAGGCCGAGGCGGCGGGCGGCGAGGACCCGGAGGAAGTGACCGTGGGCGATCAGGACGACGCCGCCCTCGGTGTCGGCGAGGGCGGCGTCGGCCTTGGCCAGCATCCGGTCGGCGCGCTCGCCGACCTGCTCCGGGGTCTCGCCCGGATGCTCCGGCGGTCCCGGCGCGACCCCGTCCGTGAACAGGAACCAGCCGGGCCGGGTCCGCTGGATCTCCACGGTGGTCACACCCTCGTAGCCGCCGTAGTCCCACTCGCGCAGGTCGGCGTCGACCCGCGCGTCCGGGATCCCGATGAGCTCGGCGGTCTCCCGGGCCCGCCGCAGGGGGCTGACGAACGCGGCCCCGATCCGGTGCGAGCGGATCAGCGGCACCAGCCGGCGTGCCTCCTCCCGGCCGTGCGCGGTGAGGGGCACGTCGGTCCAGCCGGTGTGCCGTCCGGACCGCGACCACTCGGTCTCGCCGTGCCGGACGAGAAAGAGGTCACCCACGTCAGCGCCCTTCCCGCTCGTCTGTCAGCACGGTGTCACAGGGCACCGGCGCAGCGCAGGACGGACTCCGCCAGACGGCCGTTCTCCAGGGCGGCGCCCACCCCGGAAGGGAAGCCGAACCGGCGCCGGGTGTAGGCGTACGCGATGCCGTTCGCCGGGTCCGCGAAGCCGAGCGAGCCGGTCGCGCCGGCGTGCCCGAAGGTGCCGGCGGCGAGGTGCGGGTAGATCGCCGGCAGGTACTCGAAGCCGCGCGCGAAGTGGTCCGCGCTGCCCGTGACCAGGTCCGGCCCGCCCGGGGTGCGGAGCGCGCCGAACAGGGCCGCGGTCGCGGGCGTGAGCAGCGGCGGCCTGCCGTCCACCGTGCTGATGGCGGCCGCGTACATCCCGGCGACGCCGCGCGCGTTGCCCACCCCGCCCGAGGACGTCGGCCCGAGCGCCTTCACCCGGGGGTGATTGGCGAAGGCCACCAGGTCGGTCGGCTCCGGTCCGTGTGCGTTGAGGGCGATACCCCGGATGCTGTCCGGAGCAGCCGCCCGCTCCTTCAGCAGCGCGGCCTCCTCCGGGGTCGGCACCAGCGGCTGCACGTCCACGAAACGCGGCTCCGCGGCCGCGGGCAGGCCCAGGTAGTAGTCGAGGCCGTACGGCGCCCGGATCCGCTCCTCGTACAGCTCCTGGATCGACCGGCCGGTCACCCGGCGCACGACCTCGCCGGTGAGGGCGCCGATGACCAGGGCGTGGTAGCCCCAGGCGGTGCCCGGCTCCCACAGTGGCCTGCACCCCGCCAGCCGGGCGGCGGTGATCCGGTCGTCGGCCAACTCCTCGACGGTGAAGGGCCGTTCGGCGTCGCCGACGAGTCCGGCCCGGTGCTCCAGCAGCTCGCCCAGGGTCAGCCGGTCCTTGCCGTGGACGCCGAACTCGGGCCAGTACGCGGCGACTTCACGGTCGAGGTCCAGCACCCCGTCCTGCACCAGGAGCGCGACGACGAGGTGCGCCGCTCCCTTGGCGATGGAGTACAGGGTCGTGAGCGAGTCCCCGTCGATGCCGTCCCCGCCCCACAGGTCCACCACGCGCCGCCCGTGCCGGTACACCACGAGCTGTGCGCCCGGATCGTCCCGCTCCTCGGCGAGCGCCGCCGCGAACTCCTCGCGTACGCCCTCGAATCCCTCCGCCACCGTTCCGTGCACGTCGACCGGCATGCGTCGTCCCCTGTCTGGTGATCGCTGTCTGGTGATCGGCAACAGAGAACGTCAACGGCCGGACACCGCCGGGCATTCCCCGGAGCGCGAGCGCCCCTGACCCGTACGACGGCGGGGCGGCACTCGTGCGGTGCCCCCTCCAGTGCCGGTCAGGTGCCCGGCGGGACCAGCGTGTTCTCGGTGCCGAGGGCCTTGGCGCCGGTGTTGGCGTACAGCGAGGTCTCGCCGTCGGACCAGCGCACGACCAGGTCGTTGCCGGTGTGGTCGGAGGTGAGGTCGCCGGTGGTCATGACCTGGGCGTGCTGCCAGGTGCCGTTCGGGCCGACCAGCCGGGACCGGGTGCCGAGCCCGGCGGCCGAGACACCGGTGTAGCTGTCGAGTGAGCCGTCGGACCAGCGCACGAGCACGTCCGCGCCGGCCGTGCCCTTGAGGGCGCCGCCGGTCAGCAGCGCGGCCTTGGTCCAGGTGCCGTTCGCCCCGAGGATGCGCTTGCCGGTGCCGAAGGAGCCGGAGCGGATCGCCGTGTACAGGACCAGGCTGCCGTCGGTCCGGCGCACCAGCAGATCGGTCGCGCCCTTGGCGCCGTGGAACTGCCCGGCCGTGAGCTGTACGGCGTTCTTCCAGTCGGAGTTGGGCTTGGCCATCTGCACCTCGCGGCCCACGCCGGAGGCGCCGAGGCCCGGGTACAGGGTGACCTCGCCGTCGGACCAGCGCACCAGCAGGCCGGGCCGGGTGCCGCCGAAGGTCCCGCCGGTGATGCTCCGGGCGTGCGTCCAGGTGGAGTTGGCCTTCATCAGCCGCTTCTCGGCCCCGAACGCGCCCTTGCCGTCCCCGGGATACAGCGTGACCCCGCCGTCGGACCAGACGACGAGCAGATCGCCGAGGTGGTCGCCGGTGTAGTCGGCGGAGGTCATCAGCGTGGCCTTCTGCCAGCGGGCCGCGCCACCGGGCAACTGCAGGCCCTGGTACGGCGGCAGGTTCGCGGGCGGGTCCTGGCCGGCCACCGCGTCCGCGAGGAGGTTCGCGGCGTCGGTGCCGAACGCCGGGGCGTAGCTGATGTAGTCGACGTTCGCGTCGTTGCCGCCGCCGTTGTAGCCGCCCAGGTTGCCGATGACGTGCCCGCTGCGGCCGTCGTCCTGGTAGTCGGTGATCCACGGGCTGCCGGAGGTGCCGCCGTAGTAGCCGCCGCAGGTCATGGACAGCTGCCGGTAGCCGGGGAGCTGCGTCGTCGGCACGGTGCACTTGACGGCCTGTCCCGTGCTGTTGTGCTGGTACGAGGGGTAACCGACGACGGTGACGTTCTTCTGCGTGTAGGTGCCGGGCCGGGTGAAGGTCAGCCCGCCGCCCACCGCGTCCTGGAGGGTCTGGCCGTTCTGGTTGGGCGAGACCCGGGCGAACGCGGTGTCCAGGTCGGACCAGGGCTTCTTGGTGGTCGACGAGCCCGGGTCGGGGATATAGCGCGGGTCGATGTAGACGTGCTGGATGTGGAAGATGCCGTACGGCTGCTGGTCGGGGCCCGCGCCCTGCACGAACCGCGGGACGAAGACGTAGTCGCCCTTCATGTTCAGCGCGCAGTGGGCCGCGGTGAGGACGACGTTCCGTACGGAGGTGTCGATGACGCTGCCGGTGCAGTGCCAGGTGGTGCCGCTCGGCCCGTCGGACCCGAAGAAGGTCCCCACCAGCCGGGTCCCCTTGAACAGGGTGCCCTGAGGGCGGCCCGCCGCCGCGACCCCCGGTCCGGTCCCGCCCGGTGCCGCCCGGCCGCCGTCGAGCGGCTTGGCGTCCGCCATGCGCTGCGCGGTCCAGAACCGCGCGGCCTGCCGGGCCTCCTGCCCGGCGGAGGGCGTCGGCGCCCCGGTCGTCCTGGCCTGCGCGGCGGGCGCCGCGAGCCCGATGGGCGCCGCACACAGCGCGGCCACGGCCACCCGGCCTATTCGATACGAGAACAACGGTGATCCCCCTGATCCGATGAAACACGTGATCTTCGCACACGTTCGCGAAGCCGGGGCAAGGGGACCCACCGGGGCGGTGCGCGGCTTCTTGTAGCGCCCGGCCCGCCGTCCGTCAAGTAACGAACAGTCGGGGCTGGGGCGCCTCCTCGCTCGCGGGGGACGGTGGCAGCCGACCGTCCGTACGACCCCGCCGGAGCGGACGCCGACCGGAAGGAGGCGGGATGTACCGCTGGCTGGGCGCCTTCGCCACCCGCCGCCCCCGATGCGTGCTGTTCGCCGCCCTGGGCTTCCTCGTCCTGTCGCTGGTCGTCGGCGCGTCGGCGACGAGCCGGCTGAAGACCCAGGGGTACGACGACCCCGCCTCCGACTCCAGCTTCGCGGCCCGTGTGACCGCCCCGTACCCGGGCACCTCCGCGAACCTGATCATCGTCGTGCGGGTCCGGCACGGCGGCGTCGACGATCCCGCCGCACGCGGCGAGGGACGCGCACTGACCCGGCGCCTGGCCGCCCAGCCGTACGTGAGCGACGTGTCCTCCTACTGGAACGGCGGGGCGGCCGGGCTGCGCGGCAGGGACGGCCGCTCGGCGCTGCTGCTGGCGCACGTCGACGGCGGGGCGGAACAGCTCGGCCCCCGCGCCGAGCGGGTGCGCGCGGCGCTGACCGGCGATCCGGAGCTCACGGTGCGGGTGGGCGGCCCGGCCCTGGCCGACAGGGAGATGCAGCACCTCGCCGCCGACGACCTGAAACGGGCCGAGGCCGTGGTCCTGCCCGGCACCCTCGCACTGCTGATCCTCGTCTTCGGCAGCGTGGTGGCCGCGGCCCTGCCCCTGCTGATCGGCGTCCTGGCGATCGGCGGGACCCTGCTGACCCTGAGCCTCCTCGGCAGCGTCACCGATGTGTCGGTGTTCGCGCTGAACCTCACCACCGCGCTCGGCCTCGGCCTGGGCATCGACTACGGGCTGCTGGTCGTCTCCCGGTTCCGGGAGGAACTCACCGCCGGGCACGAGCCCCGCGAGGCCGCCCGGCGCACGGCGTGCACCGCGGGCCACACCATCTTCTTCAGCGCCGCCACGGTCTGCGCGGCGCTGGCGGCCCTGCTGCTCTTCCCGCCGTACTTCCTGCGCTCCTTCGCCTACGCCGGCATCGCCGTGGTGGCCGTCGCCGCGGCCGCGGCCACCACGGTGCTGCCGGCGCTGCTGGCGCTGCTCGGCCCGCGCGTGAACGCCTGGGCGGTGCCCTGGCGCCGCCGGGCCCGGGCCGGCTCCCCGTCGCGGCTCTGGGAGCGGCTGGCGCGGGTCGTCGTACGCCGCCCGGTGCTCGCCGCACTGCCGGTGCTGGCCCTGCTGACGCTGCTCGCGGCACCCTTCACCCACGCGGGGTTCGCCACCCCCGACGACCGGGCGCTGCCCCGGACCACGTCCAGCCGTCAGGTCGGCGACCTGCTGCGCGACGACTTCGACCGCGGCAGCGGCGGCGCCCTCACGGTGTTCCTGACCAGCCCCACGCCGCAGACCGCGCTCGACTACGGACCCCAGCTGTCCCGCCTGCCCGGCGTGGCCGAGGTCGTCGGCCCGTACGGAGTGTGGCGGGAGGGCAAGCGGGTGGCCCCGCCGGGCTCCGCGGAGACCCGCCTCCTGCCGTCCGGTCCCGGCGCTCCCGCGCTGTTCTCGGTCGTGCCTTCGGTCGACCCGCGCTCGGGCACCGCCCAGAGCCTGGTCCGCACCATCCGCGGGACACCGACGCCCGTGGGAAGCGAGATCCACGTCGGCGGTCCGAGCGCGGCGCTCGTGGACGCGAAGGACACCATCGCCCGGCGGCTGCCGATCGCCGCCGCCGTGATCGCCGCCAGCACGTTCGTGCTGCTGTTCCTCTTCTCCCGCAGCCTCGTCCTGCCCCTGAAGGCGATCGCGCTGAACTGTCTGAGTCTCGCCGCGGTCCTCGGCGCCATGGTGTGGGTCTTCCAGGCCGGGCACCTGAGCACCCTGCTCGGTTTCACGCCCGGGCCGCTCAGCACGACCATGCCGGTCCTGCTGTTCTGCGTCGTCTTCGGGCTCTCGGTCGACTACGAGGTCTTCGTCCTGGCCCGCATCAAGGAGGCGCACGACGCCGGGCACGACACCGCCGGCGCGATCGTGAACGGCGTCGCCCGCACCGGCGCCATCGTCACGACCGCGGGTGCCCTGCTCGCCTTCACACTCCTCGCCTTCGGCACCTCCCAGGTGGCCCTCCTGCAGTTCTTCGGGATCGGGGCGGGCCTCGGCATCCTGCTCGACGCGACCCTCGTGCGCGGGGTCCTCGTACCGGCGCTCATGCGCCTCGCCGGCGGACTGAACTGGTGGGCGCCGTGGCCGTTCGCCGGACGGCCCCCTCCGGCCGCGCCTCTCCCGGGGCTGTCCGGGGAGCATCCCCCGCCACCCCCGCCGCACCCCCGGCCCGTCAAGGCGTGACACCGGCACCCCTCATCTCCTTCCCCCCACCGCGCCCCACTGCGCCCCACTCGAACGAACCAGGTCCCCCCATGAACGACATCGCCATCGTCGGCATCGGCTGCCGCTTCCCCGGCGCCCGCGACAGCCAGGCCTACTGGAAGCTTCTCCTCGGCGCGGAGAGGCAGTTCGCCCCGGTCCCCGAGGACCGCTGGAACCACGCCACGTTCCACGAACCCGGCGACCGCGGCGCGCCCGACGCCGCCTACACCGACCAGGTCGCCTTCCTGGACGCGGTGGACCGCTTCGACGCCGCGCACTACAGCCTCCCGCCCCGCCGCGTCGAGGCCATGGACCCGCAGCACCGGCTGATGCTCGACGTCACCCGCGAGGCCCTGGACGACGCCGGACTGGGCCGGGGCGGCTTCGACCGGGAGACCACCGGCGTGTTCTTCGGTCTGTCCGTGTCCGACTACAAGGAACGGATGACGGCCCGCCTGAGAGCCCTCTGCCTGGCGGACGGGTCCCTCGGCGCCCCCGCCGACCCCGGGCTGCTGCGGGCGCTCAAAGGCCGGGCCCTCGAACACCTCGGCCCCGTCGAGGCGTTCACCCTGCCGGGGAGCCTGCTCAACATGGCACCCGCGACCGTCAGCCGGCACTTCGGCCTCGGCGGCCCCAGCCTGGCCGTCGACGCGGCCTGCTCCAGCTCCCTGGTCGCCCTCGACCAGGCGGTGCACCACCTGCGCCAGGGCACCTGCGGTACGGCCGTGGTCGGCGGTGTCTACCTCAGCCTCACCCCGGACAGCCTCGTCGGCTTCGCCCGGCTCGGCGCCCTGTCGGCCGACGGCGTGTGCCGGCCCTTCGACCAGCGGGCCGACGGCTTCGTCCTCGGCGAGGGCGCCGGCGCGGTCGTCGTACGGCCGCTGCGGGACGCGCTCGCCCACGGTGACCGTGTCTACGCCGTCATCAAGGGCATCGGCTCGGCCAACGACGGCACGGCCCCCGGTCCGCTGTGCCCGACCCCCGAGGGACAGCTGCGGGCCATGCGCCGCGCCTACGCCGACGCGGGCGTGCCGCCGTCGGCCGTCGGCTTCATCGAGGCCCATGGCACGGGCACCTCGGTGGGCGACCGCGTTGAGGTGGAGGCGCTGCGCCGGCTGCGGACCGGGCACCCGGACGGGCAGCCGGACGGGAACCGTCCGTGCTACCTCTCCTCGGGCAAGGCCCTCATCGGGCACGCGCTGTCCGCGGCGGGCATCGCCGGCCTGATCAGGACGGCCCTCGTCGTGCACCACCGCACGGTCGTGCCGCAACCGGACACCGACCCCCACCCGGGGCTCGGTCTGGACGCCGCCGGCCTGCGCATCGCCGCCACCGCCCGGCCGTGGCCGGACGGCGACACCCCGCGCTGCGCGGCCGTCAGCTCGTTCGGCTTCGGCGGTACGAACGTCCACGTGGTCCTCCAGGAGGCACCCGCACCCGCCCCCGGGCGGCGCCCGCAGCCGACCAGGCCCGAGCCCGAGCCCCAGCTCGCCCTGATCTCGGCGGGCGGACCGGAGCGGTTGCGGGAGCACATCGACGAACTGCTCCAGGCCCTGGAGCACGCCCCCACCCCGTCGATGGCGGCGCTGGCCCACACCCTCGGCGGGCGAGCGCCGCTGCGCAGCAGGCTGGCGATCGTGGCCGCCGACCCGGCCGAGTTCACCGAGCGGCTGCGCCGGGCCCGCCGCCGGCTGGCCGACGGGGCCTGGGGCGACCTCGGCGACGGTGCCTTCGCGGCCGAGGCCCCCCGGCCGGCCGGCGAGCGCCGCGTTGCCCTCCTCTTCCCCGGCCAGGGCAGTCAGCGGCCGGGCATGCTGCGGGACCTGCACGAGCGGTTCCCCGGCTTCCGCCGGACCGTCGGCGCGCTCGGCGCCGCGGCCGGTGTCGACGTGGCCGGTCTGCTCTACGGCGCTAAAGCCGGCGGGGCCGACGAGGACGAGGCGGAGGCGAGGCGGCGGCTCGCCGCCACGGAGGTGTGCCAGCCGCTGCTCGGCACCGTGCAGATCGCCGCGACCCGGCTGCTGGCCGCGTGCGGTGTCGCTCCGGACCTCGTACTCGGCCACAGCGTGGGGGAGTTCGCGGCGGCCGCGGCGGCCGGCGTCCTCACCGGCAAGGAGACCGTACGACTGCTCGCCCACCGGGGTGCCCTGCTGCGGGCGGCCGAGGCCGAGCCGCGTGGCGGGATGCTGGCGGTGCAGGCCGACGAGGACACCTGCCGGCGGCTTGTCCGGGGCGTCGACGGCGTGTGGCTCGCGAGCTTCAACCAGCCGCGGCAGGTCGTGCTGAGCGGCGCTCTGGAGGGGCTCGACGCGATACGGCGGGCCTGCGCGGAGGCCGGCATCGCCGCGACCGCGCTGGAGGTGTCGAACGCCTTCCACTCGCCGCGCATGGCCTCGGCCGACGACGCGATGCGCACGGACCTCGGCCGGCGTCCCCTCGCCGCTCCCCGGCTGCCGTTCGTGTCGTCCGTGAGCGGCACGGTATGCGGCGAGCCCGAGCCGCTGCGCGAGCTGTGGTCCCGCCACGCGTCCGCGCCGGTCCGCTTCGGCGATGCCGTGCGCAGCGCCTACGACGCGGGCGCCCGTGTCTTCCTCCAGGTGTCGGGCGGCGGTTGCCTCCTCACCTCCGTCCGGCGCAACCTCGCCGGCCGTGCCGACGTCCACGCCGTCGCCGTGGACGGTACGGCGCCGGACGAGGGGCGTACGTTCCTGCGCGCCCTGGCCCGCCTCGCGGTCCTCGGCGTACCGGTGGACCCCCGGCCGGCGGTGCGGGAGGAGGACCGCCGGCTGCTGGACCTGCCGGTGGCGCGGCTGGACACGCGGTCGTACTGGCTGCGCCGTCCCGATCCCGGGAGCAGGCTCCGGGCGCTCCCGACCCCGACCGACCCGACTGAGCCGACCAACCCGACCGCCCCGATCCACGACTTGACCAAGGAGTTTCCGATGCGCGAACTGCTCGACCTCATGCGGCAGCAGGTGGCCGTCCTCAGCCGGCTCAGCGAAACGCTGCCCGCGGTACCCACGGCGCCGCCCCGGGCCACGCCCGGCTCCGCCGACGGGTCCTCCCCACCGGGCACCGGGCCGGATACCGGGATCGAGAATGCCGTACTCGGGCAGATAGCCCGCATCAGCGCCTTCCCGGTGGACCATCTGCGGTCCGATCAACTCCTGGTCGAGGACCTGGGCTTCGACTCGCTGATGCTGACCGACCTGTTCACCTCGCTCAAGGGCCGCTGGCCCGCGCTGAGGATCGACGAGCGGTGCGCCCGGCCGACCGTCGCCGGCGTCACGGCGATGATCACGGACAGCGCCGGAACGGCCGAACCCCTGCCCTCGCCGGACGCGACCCGCATCGAGTGCTTCCCCGAGGTCACCACCCACCAGGAGCGCATGAGGACCCTCGGCCGACTCCGGCTGCCGAACCCGTACCTCCTGATCCACGAGGCCGGCATGACGGACCGCACGGTCGTCGGCGGCCGGGAACTGATCTCCTTCTCCGGCTACAACTACCTGGGCCTGGCCGCGCATCCCACGGTGCACGAGGCCGTCAAGAAGGCCGTGGACCGGTACGGCACGTCGGCCTCCGCGAGCCGGCTGCTGTCCGGCACCCGTCCGCTCCACCAGGACCTGGAGAGCGAACTCGCCCGCACCCTGGGGAGCGAGGACGCGATCACCATGACCAGCGGTCACGCCACCAACGTCACCGTGATCGGACACCTCGTCGGGCCGGGCGACCTGATCGTCCACGACGCGCTCGCCCACGACAGCATCCTGCAGGGCTGCAAGCTCTCGGGCGCGACCCGGCGGCCCTTCCCGCACAACGACGCGACCGCCCTGGACACACTCCTCACCAGGATCCGCCACCAGTACCGAAGGGTGCTGGTCGTGGCCGAGGGCGTGTACAGCATGGACGGCGACATCGCCGACCTGCCCGCCCTGGTCGCGGTCAAGCGTCGGCACGGGGCGCTGCTGATGGTCGACGAGGCGCACAGCATCGGCGTACTCGGCGCGGGCGGGCGCGGCGTCGGCGAGCACTTCGGCGTCGAGCGCGCGGACGTCGACCTGTGGATGGGCACCCTGTCCAAGTCGCTGGCCGGGTGCGGTGGTTATGTCGCGGCGGACCGTGCCGTCGTCGACTACCTCCGCTACACGGCGCCGGGCTTCGTCTACAGCGCGGGCATGACCCCCGCCGACGCGGCCGCCTCGCTGGCCGCGCTGCGGCTGATGCGGGCCGAGCCGGAGCGGCTTGCCCGGCTCGGGGAGAACGCGGCGCTGTTCGTGCGCCTGGCCCGCCGGGCGGGCGTCGACACGGGGAGCAGCGAGGGCACGCCGATCGTGCCCTGCGTCGTGGGGGACTCGGCGAAGACGCTGCGGCTGGCCCGGGCGCTCTTCGAGCAGGGCGTCAGTGTCAACCCGATCCTGCATCCGGCGGTCCCCGAGGAACTGGCCCGGCTGCGGTTCTTCCTCACCTGCGAGCACACGCCGGAGCAGATCCGGTACACGGTCGCGGCCCTGGAACGGCAGCTGCGCGCTGTCGGCGGCGCGGACATCGCCCCCGCGGCGTGAGGAGAGGAGCCCGTCATGCCGTACACCGCGTTCCCCGGGATCATGCCGGGCCGGGTCCACCGCTGGAGCGGGGCGACGTTCCTGGTGGCCCGGCGCGATGCCCTCGACCGGAAGGCCTCCTGGTCACCGCTGCGGCTGCTCACCCCCGCCGAACGGCATGTCTTCCACGGCCTGCCACCGTGGCGGCAGGCCGAGTGGGGCGCCGGCCGCTTCCTGGCCAAGACCCTGGTGGCCGCCCTGACCGGCCTGCAGGTCACCGAGGTGGAGATCCTCCCCCGCGAGGACGGCAGCCCCCGCGTCTCGGTCCCCGGCCTCCACGTCTCCCTC
Organism: Streptomyces sp. NPDC001709; assembly: GCF_053596375.1. Lineage (NCBI taxonomy): Bacteria > Bacillati > Actinomycetota > Actinomycetes > Kitasatosporales > Streptomycetaceae > Streptomyces > Streptomyces sp. NPDC001709. Next base: position 27,720 of record NZ_JBSFGB010000034.1, read on the forward strand.
AGCCACACGACCCACCACGTCGCGGCGGCCGTCGCGCCCGGCGCGATCGGAGTGGACCTGTGCGAGACGGCCTCCGCCCCCGCCGTACGCCGCGCCGCCGCCCACGTCCTCGCGCCCGAGGAGCGGCAGCTCACCGACGGGCGCCCCGAACTCCTCACGGCGGCCTGGGCGTTGAAGGAGGCGGCGGTGAAGGCCGACCGCCACAGCCTGTTCGGCGAGGCCCCACGCCGCATCCGCATCCTCACCCTGACCCCGCCCACCCTGTCCGGTGACCGCCGGGCCCTGGTCGGCAGCGCGGGTACGGCGACCCTCGCCGTCGTCCTCGGCGACGGGCGGCGTACGTGACGAAGCCGGTCCGCTGCCGGGGCCCCGGCGGCTACTGCCGGTACCCGCCGAGGAACCGCCCGATCCGGCCGATCGCCGCCTCCAGGTCCTCCGCGTGCGGCAGGGTCAGGATGCGGAAGTGGTCGGGGGAGGGCCAGTTGAAGCCGGTGCCCTGGACGACCTGGATCTTCTCGCGCAGCAGCAGGTCGAGGACGAACTTCTCGTCGTCGTGGATGCGGTGCACCTTCGGGTCGATGCGCGGGAACGCGTACAGCGCGCCCTTGGGTTTCACGCAGGACACGCCGGGGATCTCGTTGAGCTTCTCCCAGGCCACGTCGCGCTGCTCGTACAACCGGCCGCCGGGCCGGGTGAGTTCGCGGATGGACTGGCGGCCGCCGAGCGCGGCCTGGATGGCGTACTGGGCGGGGGCGTTGGCGCACAGGCGCATGGAGGCCAGCATGGTCAGGCCCTCCAGATAGTCCTTCGCGTGCTGCTTGGGACCGGTCACCACCAGCCAGCCGGAGCGGAAGCCCGCCACCCGGTACGTCTTCGACAGGCCGCAGAAGGTGAGGACGACCAGGTCGGGGGCGAGGGCGGCGGCCGAGTGGTGGACGGCGTCGTCGTACAGGATCTGGTCGTAGATCTCGTCGGCGAACACCATCAGGCCGTGCCGGCGGGCGAGGTCCAGGATGCCCTCGACGACCTCCTTCGGGTACACCGCGCCGGTCGGGTTGTTCGGATTGATGATCACGACCGCCTTGGTCCGGTCCGTGATCTTCGAGGCCATGTCGGCCAGGTCCGGGTTCCAGTCGGCCTGCTCGTCGCAGAGGTAGTGGACCGCCTTGCCGCCGGCCAGGGTGGTCGCGGCCGTCCAGAGCGGGAAGTCCGGTGCGGGGATCAGGATTTCGTCGCCGTCCTCCACCAGGGCCGTCACGGCCATGGAGACCAGCTCCGAGACGCCGTTGCCCAGGAAGACGTCGTCCACGCCGACTTCGAGGCCGAGGGTCTGGTAGCGCTGGGCGACCGCCCGGCGGGCGGAGAGGATGCCGCGGGAGTCGGTGTAGCCGTGCGCCCGCGGCAGCATCCGGATCATGTCCTGGAGGATCTCCTCCGGCGGCTCGAAACCGAAGGCCGCGGGGTTGCCGGTGTTCAGGCGCAGCACGCTGTGCCCCGCCTCCTCCAGCGCGTTGGCGTGTTCGATCACCGGGCCGCGGATCTCGTAACAGACCTCGCTGAGCTTGTTCGACTGCCGGAACTCCATGCGCCCCTCCGGAAACTGGTGTTGCTTGGTTTTACCAAGTAGACGCTTGGAAAGTCCAACATCTTGTCTAGACTGCGTCGCATGCCACCTCGCCGAAGCTACGACCAGTACTGCTCCGCAGCCCGCGCCCTCGACCTCGTCGGCGACCGCTGGACCCTGCTGATCGTCCGGGAGCTGCTGGCCGGCCCCCGCCGCTACACGGACCTGCACGCGGACCTGCCCGGCGTGAGCACGGACGTACTCGCCTCCCGGCTGAAGGACATGGAACGCGACGGCCTCACCACCCGCCGCCGGCTGCCCCCGCCGGGCGCGGCCTACGTGTACGAACTCACGGACCGGGGACGGCAGTTGCTCCCGGTGCTCCAGGCGCTCGGCACATGGGGCGAGGCAGAGCTGGGAGAGCGGCGGCCCACCGACGCCGTCCGGGCCCACTGGTTCGCGCTGCCGCTGCTTCGGGCGCTGGAGGGGGAGGGCCTGGTCGAAGTCCGGTTGGAGGAGGGGGACTTCCACCTGCGGATCGGCGCGCAGGAGGGCCCGGTGTACGGCGACGGCCCGGCCCCCGACGAGCCCGACGCCCGACTGACGATGGACGCGGCGACCTGTGAGGCGGTTGCCCGGGGCGAGTTGGGGCTGCCGGAGGCGGTACGGGAGGGACGGGTGACGGTGACGGGGGACAGCACGCTCGCCAAGGTGCTGAAGGAGACGTAGGAACGAAAAAGGGAAGGCCCGCCGGCCGGCGGGCCTTCGACCCCGTCGGCAGGCGGGCCGACCCCGTCGGCTCACACGTTCGGCGGCACCCGTGAGGGCCGTCCCGACCCCCGCGTCAGCGCATACCCCCCGATCCCGGCGAGCGCCGCCAGCACGCCCCCGATCGCGGTCCACACCCACCGGTCGGACCACCAGCCCGACGACCAGCCGTCGCCCCTGCCGAAGCTGGACAGCACCGCCTTCTTCGAGCCGTCCCCGCTCGCCTCGGACGTGACGGCGATCCCGGGAACCAGCGGCTTGGCCAGCGAGCCGTCCACCGCCGCCGCGCCGCCGATGTCCTTGGAGTCGACGCGGACTTCGGCGCCGACCGGCTTGCCGAGGTCGGCGGGGCCGAGGTCCACCACCGTCAGCCGGACGTAGTACGTGCCGGGCAGCGGGTCGTTCGCCCACGGCTCCGACCAGCCGCGCACGGTCCGCAGCACACACGCCAGCTCGGCGGAGGACGTGCCCTGCTCGGCCGTGCGGGTCGCCGCGCCGTACTGGCAGGCCTGGCGGCGCCGCAGTCCGTCGTACACGTCGAGCTGCCAGGTCTGCGCCCCGTGCGTGGCGGGAAGCTTCACCGTCGCCTTGACGGTGGGCCGCTGCCCGGTGTCCGCCGGGAACGACCAGTACAGATAGTCACCGGTGGAGGCGGACGCGGTGGCCTGCTGCCCCTGCTGGAGCTCCGTCGCCGTACGGAAGGACGTGCCCGCCCGGGTGGGCGCCGCGCCGTCGGCGGAGGCGCTCGGCGACGGGGAGGAGTCGGCCGCGGCCGGTCCGGCCGCGATCCCGAGCGCCAGCAGCGCGGCGCCCAGTACACGTGTGATCCGCATCAGTTCGTCCTCCAGACCGCGACCCGCCAGCGCGACAGCCAACCCCACAGCAGACCCGCCAGGAAGCCGGTCAGCACCAGCGCGCCCAGCAGCCACCAGCCCCGGCCGAGACCGAAGGACGCCACGTCGTGGTGGCCCGAGGGCCCGTCCACGACGTCGACGGTCAGCTCCAGCGGCAGACCGGGCGTGGTCTTGACCCCTGCCGAGGCCGAGAAGGAGTTGGTGACCTGCAGGCACACCGTCTCCGCGGGCGCGTTGTCGTCGTCGCTCTCCGGCTTCGGGTAGCGCAGGCCCGTCGAGATCACGTCCGTCCGGCCCGTGCCGGCGGCCTCACCGCGCACGATCTCCCGTCCGTGCACGGTCACCGCCCGCAGCAGCACCCCGTAGTCCGGGTTCACCGCACGGTCGTCGGCCACGCCCACCGAGGCGCGCAGCTCCTTGCCGGGGGCGACGTCGACCTTGTACCAGCGCTGCTGCCCGAACTCCTCACGGTCGGTGTACAGCCCGGACTTCAGCGCCGGGGCCTTCTCACAGCTCGCGGCGCCCTCGGTGGCCACCGGCGTCACCACCGGATCGGCCGCCCGGTCGACCAACTGCCCGACCCGGCTGCTCAGTTCCTCCTTGTGCCGTACGTCGGTGTAGGTGCCGCCGGTCGCGTCCGCGATGCAGCTGAGCTGGTCGCGGGTCTTGGCGTCCGGCACCAGGCCGAGGGTGTCGATGGTCAGACCGATGCCCTTGGCCGCTATCTCGCGGGCGACCTCGCACGGGTCGAGCGGCTGGCAGGTGTCCTCGCCGTCGCTGATCAGGACGATACGGCGCGTTCCGTCGCCGCCGTTCAGGTCGTCCGCCGCCTTCAGCAGCGCCGGCCCGATCGGCGTCCAGCCGGTGGGCTGCAGCGTGGCGACCGCCGTCTTCGCGTCGGTGCGGTTCAGCGGGCCGACCGGGTAGAGCTGCGCGGTGTCCTTGCAGCCCTCCTTGCGGTCGTTGCCGCGGTAGTTGGCGCCCAGGGTGCGGATGCCCAGCTGGACCTCCTGCGGGGTCGCGTCCAGCACCTCGTTGAACGCCTGCTTGGCCGCGGCCATCCGGGAACCGCCGTCGATGTCCCGCGCCCGCATCGAACCGCTGACGTCCAGCACGAGTTCGACCTTCGGGGCGGCCGCCTGCGTCTCGTCGGCGACGGCTCCGCCGGGGAACGCGATCCCGGCCGCCAGGGCGGCGAGCAGAGCACAGACGCCCGCCGCCAGCCGTTGTCTTGTGATCATCGGCGGATCTTATTGATCAGAGGGGTCGGGCTCCAAAACGAGCGGGTTCGGCAACGACATCCACTGGTCGCCCGGCGTCCGCGGGGACAGCCGCATCAGGGTCAACGCCTTGGCCGGCAGCGGGCCTTCGCGCAGGGCGCGCAGGTCGGCGCCGTCCGGCAGGTCCGCCGCGGCGGCCGACAGCGCCGCCCCCAGCGCCGGGCCCGAGCCCGCCGTACCGGCCAGGGCGCCCGCCACCAGGGAGCCGAACAGCTTGCGGCGCAGAGCCGTCTCGTCATCGGTGATCAGACGGCCGGTGAGCGGGGGCGGGGTGATGCCGTGCCGGGACAGGCGGGCCGGACTGATCCGGATGTCGGCGAGATCGCGGTAGACCAGCCGCAGCGGGGTGCCGTCGGTCCCGAGGATCACCAGCAGGTTCTGGCCGTGCGCCTCCAGGGCCACGCCGAGGCCGAGCAGCCGCAGGCCCACGGTCAGCGTCAGCCGGGTGAACGCGGCCAGCCAGTCCGGCGAGTCCGGCAGGCCGGTCAGGGCGAGCGCGGCCACCGGAACGACCCGTTCGCCCGGGCCCGCGTACACCTCCGGCGGCTCCCGCAGCAGGGCGGCCAGGTCGGGGGAGTGGGCCGAGACCGCGGCCCGTGTGCGGGTGATGTGCAGCAGCCCGTCGGTGCGCGCCGCCAGCTCCTCGCCGAGGGCGGACAGGGGCGCCGCGGCCCGCACCGAGTACGGCGATATGTCCCGCACGGAGGACGTCAGCCGGGCGCTCAGCGCGGTCTTCACATGCGGCCCGTCCGGCAGCGCGAGCGTGCGCAGGGACAGCAGCGGCTGCGCCGGCCGCCAGGGGTCGTACGACCGCTTCAGGACATGGGCGGCCTGCCACGGGTGCACGGGCACCAGCACCCGCTCGCCGTCGCGCAGCTCCTCCGGCCAGTCGCCGGTCACCAGGCACCCGTCCGCCGGCACCGGCACCGTCCCCAGCTCCACCACCGGCCGGTGCTCCGGGGCGTAGGCCAGCTGGTCCGCCACCGAGAAACCGGGCCGGGAACGGCAGTTGGGGTGGAACGGATGCCCATCCGTCACCCGCTGCTCCCACTCCCACACCTTCCCCCAGCGTTCGGCCGGGGGGACCCTGACCGGCCACTCCTTCGGGTGATCCGCGTCGGCCCGCGACAGCGCCAACGAGGCCACACTGCCCGCAAGTTCGGCCGCGAAGGCGGCGCCGTGCGGCACCGCGAGGGCGGTCATCAGCCCGGCCGGATCGACGTGGCGTTCGCGGTCCAGGCGGACCCCGGTGACGTAGGCGCTCGTGGCGTACGGGTCCGCGTGCGGCCCGTACAGCGTCCGGCCGTCGGCGAGGCGCAGCGCGAGGCTGTGCGCGCCGTGCGTCCGGCCGGTGACCCAGGGCAGCGGCTCATGGGCCAGCGCCCGCCACAGCCGGGTCAGCACCGCGGCGCGGGCGCCCGGCAACTCCGCTGTGTACCGGGGCAGCAGCGCGGGCCGCAGGGCGGTCAGCTCCTCGGCGACCTCGGCCTCTGCGGTGGGGGGACGGTGCACGGTCGGCTCCTCGGGTACACACGGCTCGAACGACGATTGTCGGCGACGACAGACATACTGATCGCGAGCACATCGGACGAAACGAATGGATCGCGTGGACTCCTCACCCTCCTTCGGCGCACCCGACACCGGAGCCGTCGGGCGCCGGGCCGACGCCTACGCGGCCGCGCCCCTGCTGAACTGCCTGCTGCGCGAGGTGGCCGAGCCGCTCGCGGACCCCGGTGACCCGTGGGTCCACCGGCTGCCGAGCGGGCGGCTGCTGCGCGTGCGGGCCGGCCGGCGCCCCGCCGATCCCGAGGTCCGCACGGCCGGGACCTGGCAGCCCGTCGGCCACACCGAGCTGGTCAAACTCGTCGCCGAGGAGCTGCGCCGGCACACGGGGCTGCCGGGCGGCGACCTGCCCGCCGAGATGGTCGACAGCCGGGACGCGGTCGCCGCGCTGCTCACCGCCCGCGCCCGGGCGACCGCACCCGCGGACCCCTATCTCCGCTCCGAGCAGTCCCTGATCACCGGCCACCCGTACCACCCGGCGCCCAAGGCGCGCGGCGGCGGCCCGGTCGCGTCCTGGCTGCCGTACGCCCCCGAGGCGCACGCCCGCTTCCCGCTGGTGCTGCTCGGCGTCCGCGAGGACCAGGTGGCCGAGGAGGGCGACACCCGCGCCCTGGACGCGCTCGGCACGGCCCCGCCCGGCTACCGGCTGCTGCCCGCCCACCCCTGGCAGCTGGACCTGGTGGGCCAGGAGCTGGCGGAGGCCTTCGCGGACGGCCGCCTGCTCCGCCTCGGCACGACCGCCTGCGACACCTGGCCGACAGCGGCGATCCGCACGGTGTACGAGCCCCGGCGCGACCTGTTCCTGAAGTTCAGCCTGGATGTCCGCATCACCAACGACATCCGCCGACTGTGGCGCCACGACCTGCGCAAACTGCGCCGCACGGACACGGCCGCCCAGCGTGCCTTCGCGGCCGTGGGCCCGCCCGCGGCCTGGCTGAGCGACCGCGGCTACCGCACGGCCGCCTTCGCCTTCGAGGAGCTGGCCGTCCTCGTCCGGGACGGGCTGCGCGGCCACCTGCTGCCGGACGCCACCCCGCTGCTCGCGGCCGGGCTCGCCGAGGGCTTCGACGGCAGCCCGCTGGCCGCAGCGGCCGACCCGGGCGCCTGGTGGGAGGCGTATCTGCGCCAGGTCGTGCCGCCCGCCCTCGCGGCGTTCGACGGCCACGGGGTCGTCCTGGAGGCCCATCTGCAGAACACCCTCGTGGCCGTGGACCCGGCCGGCCTGCCCGTCCAGGCGCTGTTCCGGGACGCCGAGGGCGCCAAGCTGCTGCCGGACGTGACCCGGGCCGCCGGCTGGGAGCGGCTGGTGTACTGCCTGGTCGTCAACCACCTCACCGAGATCGCCGCCGCCCTCGCCGAACACCACCCGGGCCTGGACCCCTGGCCCGCCGCCCGCCGCGAACTCGCCCGGCACGACCTGCCCGAGATCCCCGCCCTGCTCACCTCGCCCACGCTGCCCGGCAAGACCAACCTGCTGCTGCGCTGGACCGGCGCGGACGGCGCGGACGCCCGCTATCTGCCCCTGCCGAACCCGCTGGCGGGCCGCTGACCCGCCGCGGGGCTCACCGGGGTGTGCCGAAGTCCTGGGTCCAGTAGCTGCCCGGCTGCGCGAGACCGACGCCGATCTCCTTGAACGAGCAGTTGAGGATGTTGGCCCGGTGCCCGGGGCTGTTCATCCAGCCCGTCATGACCTGGTCCGCGGTGGCGTAGCCGTAGGCGACGTTCTCGCCGTAGGCGCTCCAGCCGTAGCCGGCCCGCGTGATGCGGTCGCCCGGGGCCGAGCCGTCGGAACCGGTGTGCGACATGTTCCGGTGCGCCGCCATGTCCGCGCTGTGCGCCTGCGCCGCCTTGGTCAGCTCCGCGTTCAGCGTCAGGGGATGGCAACCCACCTTGGCACGCTCGGCGTTGACGAGCTGCAGGATGCGCGCGGTGACACCGGACGCGGTGGCGGTGGGCGTCGGGGCGCTGGAGGCGGTGGCGGTGGGCTTGGGAGTGCTGCGAGTGCTGGGAACGGCGGTGCTCTCGGGCTTGTGCGCCGTGGCCCGGTGCGTGGGCGACGCGGTGACCCGCGGCGTGCCGGCGTGGTGGTGGGCGTTGCGATGGTGATGCCGGTGGCCGTGGTGCACCGGCTGCTGGGCCGTGGTCGTCGCGGCCACATCGGCCCGGTCCGTGTGGTCCGCCCTGCCGTTCGGCCAGTCGGAGCAGGCCAGGGCGAGGGACGGCACGCCCACGGCTCCGATGGCGACGGCGGCGATGACTATTCGCCGGAAACGCTGCGTCTTGCGGTGCTTGGACATGCGTGAACCTCACTCGGTGATCGCCGAGCGCTCATTGTCGGGACGGCCTCACAGGAAGCGCAAAGGGCCCTTCTACTGCCTTGCCTCGTAGACCGGCGCGGGTCTTGTCAGGCGTGCGGGAAGATGCCGTCTTCGCGCCCGCGACGTTTGCTGATGGCTGGCGAACCGTCAGAAGAGGCTTGTTTAAGAGGAATAGGAGAGCGCGTCGGGCGGGGGGCATTCCGGTGCCGTCGGGGCAGCTCATGTGCACGGCAAGACGGACAAATCCCATATTGTCACCGGAGCCGTAACTACTACTCGGCATGCTCAGGTGCCGAGTACGGCGTGATGCATGTCACGCCCTCCTCCCGCTCCGGGCTCCTCGCCGGTTTCGCCGAACCGCCCCGCATGCCGGGGGCGTGACCGGAACCCGGGTTTGTGGTTTTCTGATGCCTACACTCGACTCCGAAGTGTGATCATCGCGGGTCGGAGGACGCGGCATGAGTGCACCCGGGACTCCTCGGCGTGAAGTGGTCACCGCAACGCCGCCGGACCCCGGCACGGGCCGCGGGACCCTTCCCCACGCCCGTCCGGTCCGGGCGTACGAGCGGGCCCCCGCCGTCGACTCCCTCGCCCTCAACGCGTTGATGCGCCGTCAACTCCGGCTCGGCCTCGCCGCGTTCGGCCCGCTCGTCGCCCTGCTCGGGCTGCTGCCCCTCGCCTTCCGGGCCCTGCCCGACACCTGGCCGGGCCGCGCCCTGACCGTCTGGGCCGTCCTCGGCGTGGCCGTCTACCCCGCACTCGTACTCATCGGCCGGTGGTACGTCGTACGCGCGGAACGCAACGAACGGGACGCCGCGGACCTCGTCGAAGGGACCTGACGGTGACCGGCGTCCAGTCGCGCGCCGGGCGTGCCCCCGGGGCCGCCGGGTGAACCAGACGTACGGCATCGTGGCCGTGTCCGCGGCTGTCGTCGCGACCCTGGTCATCGGCTCGACGGGACTGCGCATCTCCCGCACCACGTCGGACTTCTACGTCGCCTCCCGCACCGTGCCGCCGTACCTCAACGCCATGGCCGTCAGCGGCGAATACCTCTCGGCGGCCTCGTTCCTCGGCATCGCCGGACTCGTCGCCGCCCAGGGCGTCGACATGCTGTGGTTCCCCGCCGGATACGCCGCCGGCTATCTCGTCCTGCTCGTGTTCGTGGCCGCCCCGCTGCGCCGGTCCGGGGCCTACACCCTGCCCGACTTCGCCGAGTCACGCCTTCGGTCCAGGGCCGCCCGGCGCGTCGCCGGCGTCCTCGTCGTCGGCATCGGCTGGCTCTACACCATTCCCCAACTCCAGGGCGCGGGACTGACCTTGGGCCTGGTCACCAGCGCACCGCGGTGGCTCGGCGGCGTGCTCGTCGCCGTCGTCGTCACGTTGGCCGTGGCCGCCGGCGGCATGCGCAGCATCACCTTCGTCCAGGCCTTCCAGTACTGCCTGAAGCTGACCGCGCTGCTCGTGCCCGCGATCTTCCTGGCCCTCGCCTGGCACGGCGGCCCAAGCCCCGGCGCGGCCCTGGACGAGCCGCCGACCTTCCGCCAGCACACCCGGGTCACCGTCGAGAGCACCCTGCATATCCGGATCCAGGACCCGCTGCGGGCCGTCGCCACCGGTGCCGTGGACGGCAAGGACTACCGCGACGACCGGGTGGTCCTGGACCCCGGGGTGCACGAGGTGCGCGCCGGAACCACACTGCGGTTCCCGCCGCGGACCCCGGTGCCCGAGCGCGTCACCGACGGCGGCCGGCGCACCGGCGCCTCCAGCTGGGCGGCACCCCTGTCGGGCGGCGCGGACGATCACCCGCTGTACACGACGTACGGGCTGATCTTCGCCACGTTCCTCGGCACCATGGGACTGCCCCATGTGCTCGTCCGCTTCTACACCAACCCCGACGGCCGCGCCGCCCGGCGCACCACGGTGATCGTCCTCGCCCTGGTCGGCGGCTTCTACCTGCTGCCGCCCCTCTACGGCGTCCTCGGCCGGATCTACGCCCCCGACCTGCTGCTCACCGGCAACACGGACGCAGCCGTCCTCGTCCTGCCCGCACGTCTCGTCGGCGGCTTCGGCGGCGATCTCCTCGGCGCCCTGATCGCGGCCGGTGCCTGTGCCGCCTTCCTGTCCACCGCCTCCGGGCTCGCCATGTCCGTCGCGGGCGTGCTCAGCCAGGACGTCCTGCCCCCGCTCGGCGTCCGCAACTTCCGGTCGGCGACCGTCCTGGCGATCGCCGTGCCCGGCGTGGTGAGCGTGGCCGTCGGCGGACTGCCCGTCGCCAACGCCGTGGGACTCGCTTTCGCGGTGGCCGCCTCGTCCTTCTGCCCGCTGCTGGTGCTCGGCATCTGGTGGCGCGGACTCACCGCACCCGGCGCGATCGCGGGGCTCCTCACCGGCGGGGGCAGCGCCCTGACCGCGGTCGCCCTCACCATCGCCGGACCCCTGGCGGACGGCTGGGCGCACACCCTGCTCGCCTGGCCGGCCGTCTGGTCCGTCCCGCTCGGCTTCCTGACCATGGTCCTGGTCTCCCTCGCCACCAGGAACCGGATCCCGGCCGGCACGGAGGCCGTCATGGCCCGCCTCCACCTGCCCGAACGCCCGGCCGCTGGCCTGGGCGCCACCGCCGCCACTCGCCGAGGAGTGACGCCCCGATGACGCACCCCCGGCCCGCCGCCGTCCGGACCGGCGCATGAGCGGGCTCGCCCTCGTCGCCGTCGGCGTCCTGCTGTTCGCCGTGGGCCTCGCCGCGGGACGGATCCTTGCGCGCCGGTCCGCCCAGGACCGAACGGATCTCGGCACCTCCGTGGAACGCGCCACATTCCACACGCTGCACACCGCCTCCGTCGCCGCGCCGCCGCTGCGTGCCGGGCTGACCGAGGACGCGGCCCGCAAGGCGGTACGCCGGCTCCGTCCGCTCTTCGGCACGGCCGCGCTCGGCCTCACCGGTGAGGACCGGCTGCTGGCCTGGGACGGGCCGGGCCGGCACCACGAGGACCGGGCCCTGGACCGGGTCCGCCAGGTGCTGGCCACCGGCCGCACCCAGACCTTCGCCGTCGGCTGCCCCGACCCGCACTGCCCGGTGCGCTGGGGCGCCGCCGCACCGCTCACCGTCGACCGGCGCGTGCTCGGCGCGCTCGTCGTGCTCGGCGCCACCGAGTCGGCCTCCGCGGTCCGGGCCACCGAGGAGGTGGCCCGCTGGATCTCCGTACAGCTCGAACTCGCCGAGCTCGACCGGACCCGCACGGGACTGATCGAGGCGGAGATCCGCGCGCTGCGCGCCCAGATCTCCCCGCACTTCGTCTACAACTCCCTCGCGGCGATCGCCTCGTTCGTGCGCACCGACCCCGAGCGGGCCCGTGAACTCCTGCTGGAGTTCGCCGACTTCACCCGCTACTCGTTCCGCCGCCACGGTGAGTTCACCACGCTGGCCGAGGAGCTGCGCTCGATCGAGCAGTTCCTGGAGCTGGTTCGGGCCCGGTTCGGGCAGCGGCTGGAGGTGACCTTGCAGATCGCCCCCGAGGTGCTGCCCGTGGCCGTTCCGTTCCTGTGCCTGCAGCCGCTGGTGGAGAACGCGGTCAAGCACGGGCTGGAGGGCAGCGTCGAGCGCAGCCGGATCACCCTCGCCGCCCAGGACGAGGGCGCGTCGGCCCGTATCGTCATCGAGGACAACGGAGTCGGCATGGAACCGGACCGGCTGCGCCGCATCCTGCGCGGCGAGGACAGCCCCTCGACGGGCATCGGGCTGCGCAACGTGGACGAGCGGCTGCGGCAGGTCTACGGCGACGAGCACGGCCTCGTCATCGAGACCGGCGTCGGTGCCGGGATGAAGATCACGATCCGGATCCCCAAATACCGCCCCGGGGTGCACAGCGGCCCCCCGCGCACCGCATCCGGGAGCGCATGATCACCCGCTCCGGCCGTTCACGCTCGGTTACTATGCCAGTCAGGGCTGATCGTGGGACGAAACCGCCGGGGAGCCAGGGAAGATGCTGAGGGAGGTCACCGCAGACCGCTACATCGCGCCCCTGCGGTCCGGCGGCTCCGTCCCCGGGGTCGTCGAGGCCGACGACCTCGGTACGTACGTCGTGAAGTTCACCGGCTCAGCGCAGGGACACAAGGCGCTGGTCGCCGAGGTGATCGTCGGCGAGCTCGCCCGCGCGCTCGGCCTGCGCTTCCCCGAGCTGCTCCTCGTCCACTTCGACCCCGCGATCGCCGCCGCCGAACCGCACCAGGAGGTGCGGGAGCTGCACGGCGCGAGCGCGGGCGTGAACCTCGGCATGGACTACCTGCCGGGCGCCCGGGACTTCACTCCGGAGATCGCCGAGACCTTCCCCGTGGATCCGCTGGAGGCGGGCCGGATCGTCTGGCTGGACGCGCTGACCGTCAACGTGGACCGCACGGTCCACAGCTCCAACCTCATGATCTGGCCCACGCTCGGTACCACCCCGCCGCACCTGTGGCTCATCGACCACGGCGCCGCCCTCGTCTTCCACCACCGCTGGGACACCACGACCCCGGGCAAGAAGTACGACCTCCGCCACCACGCCCTCGGCCACTACGGCCCCGACGTGCGCGCCGCCGACGCCGAACTGGCCCCGAGGGTGACCGAGGAACTGCTGCGCGGGATCGTCGCCGAGGTGCCGGACGCGTGGCTCGCCGAGGACGCCGGGTTCGCGACACCGGACGACGTCCGGGACGCGTATGTCGACTACCTCCTCGCGCGCGTACGGCTGTCGCCCGAGTGGCTGCCCACCGACTTCCCGAGCCGCGAGGAACTCGCGGCCGAGGAGGCCGCCCGCGCGCAGAAGACCCAAGCGGGCCGTCCGGCCTGGCTGAAACGGGTCCCCGACCTGCACGGCAAGCCGACGACGGAACAGGATGGGGCGGTGCATCCCGGATGACCCAGCGCGTACAGATCGAATACTGCACACAGTGTCGCTGGCTGCCCCGCGCGGCCTGGCTGGCACAGGAACTGCTCACCACCTTCGAGGCCGAGCTGACCGAGCTGTCGCTCAAGCCCGGCACCGGAGGCGTCTTCGTCGTCCGGGTGAACGACGAGGTCGTCTGGGACCGGAGCGAGCAGGGCTTTCCCGAGCCCACGGCGGTGAAGCGGGCCGTACGCGACCGAGTGGCCCCGGGAAAGCCCCTGGGCCACTCGGACAAGCCCGCGTAGGCGTCAGCCCCTGAGCTGCTCGTACGCCGGCAGGGTGAGGAAGTCGGCGTAGTTCTCGTCCAGGGAGACCTTCAGCAGCAGGTCGTGGGCCTCCTGCCAGTGGCCGGCGGCGAAGGCCTGCTCGCCGATCTCCCCCCGGATGGCGGACAGTTCCTCGGCGGCGACCTTGCGGGCCAGCTCGGGCGTGGCCTGGTCGCCGTTCTCGAACTCGACGCCCGCGTTGATCCACTGCCAGATCTGGGAGCGGGAGATCTCGGCGGTGGCCGCGTCCTCCATCAGGTTGAAGATGGCGACCGCGCCGAGCCCGCGCAGCCAGGCCTCGATGTACCGGATGCCGACCTGGACGGCGTTGACGAGGCCGTTGTACGTCGGCTTCGCGTCCAGCGAGTCGATCGCGATCAGGTCGGCGGCCTCGACGTGGACGTCCTCGCGCAGCCGGTCCTTCTGGTTCGGCTTGTCGCCGAGGACCCGGTCGAAGGACTCCATGGCGATCGGGACGAGATCGGGGTGCGCGACCCAGGAGCCGTCGAAACCGTCGTTCGCCTCGCGGTCCTTGTCGGCGCGGACCTTCTCGAAGGCCACCTTGTTGACCTCGGCGTCCCGGCGGGACGGGATGAACGCCGCCATGCCGCCGATCGCGTGCGCGCCGCGCTTGTGGCAGGTGCGGACGAGGAGTTCGGTGTACGCCCGCATGAACGGGGCCGTCATGGTGACCGCGTTGCGGTCCGGGAGGACGAACCTGGCGCCGCCGTCACGGAAGTTCTTCACGATGGAGAACAGGTAGTCCCAGCGACCGGCGTTCAACCCGGAGGCGTGGTCGCGGAGTTCGTAGAGAATCTCCTCCATCTCGTACGCGGCCGTGATCGTCTCGATCAGGACGGTGGCGCGGATGGTGCCCTGCGGGATGCCGACGTAGTCCTGCGCGAAGACGAACACGTCGTTCCACAGGCGGGCCTCGAGGTGCGACTCGGTCTTCGGCAGATAGAAGTACGGGCCCTTGCCGAGGTCCAGCAGCCGCTGGGCGTTGTGGAAGAAGTACAGGCCGAAGTCGACGAAGGCGCCCGGGACCGGCGAACCGTCGGCGTCGACCAGGTGGCGCTCGTTCAGGTGCCAGCCGCGCGGCCGCATGACCACGGTCGCCAGCTCGTCGTTCGGCCGCAGGGCGTAGGACTTGCCGGACTTCGGGTCGGTGAAGTCGATGCTGCGGGTGTAGGCGTCGATCAGGTTGATCTGGCCGAGGACCACGTTCTCCCAGGTGGGCGCGGAGGCGTCCTCGAAGTCGGCGAGCCAGACCTTCGCGCCCGAGTTGAGCGCGTTGATGGTCATCTTGCGGTCGGTGGGGCCGGTGATCTCGACGCGCCGGTCGTTCAGCGCGGCCGGGGCCGGGGCGACCTTCCAGGAGTCGTCCGCGCGGATCGCGGCCGTCTCCGGGAGGAAGTCGAGCGTGGAGGTGCGGGCGATCTCGGCGCGGCGCTCGGCCCGGCGGGCGAGGAGTTCGTCACGGCGCGGGGTGAACCGCCGGTGCAGCTCCGCCACGAAGGCGAGCGCCGCGTCCGTGAGGACCTCTTCCTGCCGGGGCAGGGGCTCGGCGTCGACGATGGCCAGCGGGGACGGCGCTGGTGCGGACATGAGCTGTCACTTCCTTCAGCGGTGGCACCAAGTGCCAAGTGGCACGAATAGGGCAAACAGCGCCAGCTGTGCGGTCAGGCGCTTCTGAACAGTGGATACTAGTTTTCTCATTGTGGAACTTCAATGGTTTGTTGATGTCGAGATTCTCTGAGTCGAGGCAAGGTGGCGCCCAGTGCCACCCCCCTCACTCAAGGTGGCGCAGGTCGGCTTCCGTGTCGATGTCGTACGGCTCGGCCACGTCCGCGCACTCCACGAGCCGGATCCGCCCGGCGTGCTCCTTGAGGTAGTCCCGCGCCCCGCGATCTCCGGTGGCGGTCGTCGCGATGCCCGCCCAGTGGGCCGCGCCGAAGAGGACGGGATGCCCGCGCAGACCGTCGTAGGCGGCCGAGACCAGCGATGTCTCGTCCCGGTACGCGCCCAGCACCCGCGCCACGGCCGCCGCCCCGATGCCCGGCTGGTCGACCAGGCTCACCAGGGCCGCGCGCACGCCCGTACCGTCCAGCGAGGCCAGCCCGGCCCGCAGCGAGGTACCCATGCCCTCGGCCCAGTCGGGATTGTCCACGAGCACACAGCCGCTCAGATCGGCCCGCGCCCGCACGTCCTCGGCACGGGCGCCCAGCACCACGTGCACCCGCTCGCATCCGGCCGCGCGCAGCACCCCGACCGCGTGCTCGACCAGCGGCCGCCCCCGGTGCTCCAGCAGCGCCTTGGGCCGCCCGCCGAGCCGTCTGCCCCCGCCGGCGGCGAGCAGCAGTCCGGCGACGTCCTCGCGATGCTTGTCCGTCATGCGTCCTGCATACCTGACGGGGGCGCGGGCGGCCGCTTTCGTTGGGCTGAATTTCGGTCCGCCCTGTGGCGCTCCCGGACACGGTGGCGTTTACTGGCCCGCGCACGACGGAGTGTGAGGGGGAGGGCTGTGTTGCGGAGCTTGGGGCAGAGGCCAGTGACCGGCAGCGACGAGGATCCGAGGGTGGCGGAACTGCGGACCGCGGTGTCCCGGCTGCGCCGCGAACTCGCCGCGCTCCCGACCGACTTCCCCGACCGCGCCATAGCCGAGGACGAACTGGCCGCCCTCGCGGCGATGGCCACGGGCGGCCGCCCGGAGATCCCCCGCCTGCGCGGCTCCCTGTTACTGATCGCGGGCGCGATCGGCTCGGTGAGTGCCCTGGCGAGGGGTTTGAGCGGGGTCCGAGAGGCGGTGGATCTGTTCGGGGAACCAATGCAGCGGGGTTGACTGTGCCCACCCAGGGGCGCGGGGAACTGCGCGAGAAACCACGAAGTACCCGCAGTCGCCCACGCGCCGAAAGGGCACCCCCCTTAGGCGCCCGAACTGGCCAACGCCTGAGACAACTCAAGGGCAATCTGCTGCAGCACGGGCACGATCTTGTCGGTAGCCGCTTCGGTGACACGCCCGGCCGGCCCGGAGATCGAGATCGCCGCAGCCGTCGGAGACTCCGGCACGGACACCGCGAGGCACCGAACCCCTATCTCCTGCTCGTTGTCGTCCACGGCGTACCCCAGCTGCCGCACATCCTCCAGCGCCGCCAGGAACCCCTCGGGCGTGGTGATGGTCTTCTCGGTCGCGGCCGGCATGCCCGTACGGGACAGCAGTGCACGGACCTCCTCGTCGGGCACGCCTGCGAGCAGCGCCTTGCCCACCCCGGTCGAGTGCGGTAGCACCCGGCGCCCCACCTCGGTGAACATGCGCATCGAGTGCTTGGACGGCACCTGGGCCACGTACACGATCTCGTCGCCGTCCAGCAGTGCCATGTTCGCCGTCTCGCCGGTCTCCTCGACCAGCCGCGCGAGATACGGCCGCGCCCACGTGCCGAGCAGCCGGGACGCCGACTCGCCGAGCCGGATGAGCCGGGGGCCGAGCGCGTACCGCCGGTTCGGCTGCTGGCGGACGTAGCCGCAGGCGACCAGCGTGCGCATCAGCCGGTGGATGGTCGGCAGCGGGAGGCCGCTGGTCGCGGACAGTTCGCTCAGACCGACCTCGCCGCCCGCGTCCGCCATCCGCTCGAGCAGATCGAAGGCGCGCTCCAGGGACTGGACCCCGCCTCCGGCGGAGGGCTTGGCGGAGTCGGTGGTGCTGGCGCTGGACGTCGGCACGGCGCGTTCCTTTCGGGACTGGCAGGGGGCAGAAGCCTACCGGGCAGCCGGTTGACTCCCTGCTTGTGCGTAGCTACGTTCTGCCTGCTGGAATTCTAATTCCGCGTTGTGGAAACGTCCAGAGTGAGTGCGGGTTGCCCGCCGTCCGGAAGTGTGCCCCTTGACGGCGGGGGAGCGGGAGTGAAGACTCCTTCAACAGAACGTTGAATTCCGTTACGTGGGTGTAAATCCCGTTTCCAGGGCGTAAAACGGCCGTACAGAGAGGGGTTCGGGTGTCCGACGCTGAACTGGTCCTGCGCTCGACGCGCGTCATCACGCCGGAAGGGACGCGGGCCGCCACGGTCACCGTGTCCGCCGGGAGGATCACGGCGGTCCTGCCGTACGACGCGGAGGTCCCGGCCGGTGCGCGGCTGGAGGACTTCGGCGACGACGTTCTGCTGCCCGGTCTGGTCGACACCCACGTGCACGTCAACGACCCGGGGCGCACCGAGTGGGAGGGCTTCTGGACCGCCACCCGCGCGGCGGCGGCCGGTGGCATCACCACGCTGATCGACATGCCGCTCAACTCCCTCCCGCCGACCACGACCGTCGAGAACCTGCGCGTGAAGCGGGAGGTGGCCGCCGACAAGGCGCACATCGACGTCGGCTTCTGGGGCGGCGCCCTGCCGGACAACGTCAAGGACCTGCGCCCGCTGCAGGACGCCGGTGTCTTCGGCTTCAAGGCGTTCCTGTCCCCGTCCGGCGTGGACGAGTTCCCGCACCTCGACCAGGACCGGCTCGCCCAGTCCATGGCGGAGATCGCCGGCTTCGACGGCCTGCTGATCGTGCACGCCGAGGACCCGCACCACCTCGCCGCCGCTCCGCAGCAGGGCGGCCCCAAGTACGCCGACTTCCTCGCCTCCCGCCCGCGCGACGCCGAGGACACGGCCATCGCGAACCTCATCGCGCAGGCCCGCCGCCTCCACGCGCGCGTGCACGTACTGCACCTGTCCTCCAGCGACGCGCTGCCGCTGATCCGCGCCGCCCGCGCCGAGGGCGTGAAGATCACCGTGGAGACCTGCCCGCACTACCTCACCCTCACGGCCGAGGAAGTCCCGGACGGCGCCAGCGAGTTCAAGTGCTGCCCGCCCATCCGCGAGGCCGCCAACCAGGACCTGCTGTGGGAGGCGCTGGCGGACGGCACGATCGACTGTGTCGTCACCGACCACTCACCCTCCACCATCGACCTGAAGACCGCCGACTTCGCCACCGCCTGGGGCGGCATCTCCGGCCTCCAGCTCAGCCTCCCCGCCGTATGGACCGAGGCCCGCGAGCGCGGCCACGGCCTGGAGGACGTCGTGCGCTGGATGTCCACGAAGACCGCCGCCCTGGTGGGCCTCGACGCGCGCAAGGGCGCCATCGCACCCGGCCACGACGCCGACTTCGCCGTCCTCGCCCCCGACGAGACCTTCACCGTCGACCCGGCCGGTCTCCAGCACCGCAACCGGGTCACCGCGTACGCCGGCAAGACCCTGTACGGCGTCGTGAGGTCCACCTGGCTGCGCGGCGAACGCATCGTCGCGGACGGCGAGTTCACGGCCTCGAAGGGCACGCTGCTCGCCCGCCCCCAGTAAGCCCCCCCGCACCCGCACCCGGCCGACTCCAGAAAGGACCCCCTGATCACCGTGACGGCGCTGCATCAATCTAGTTGGGCCAGCTTCACCGGCGACGCGAACCCCTACGGAGGCGGCGACCCGTACGCGGACTACCGCACCGCCGACTTCCCCTTCACCCAGTACGCCAACCTCGCCGACCGGCAGCTCGGCGCCGGTGTCATCGCCGCCAACGACGAGTTCTTCGCCCAGCGGGAGAACCTGCTGGTGCCCGAGCCGGCCGAGTTCGACCCCGAGCACTTCGGGCACAAGGGCAAGATCATGGACGGCTGGGAGACCCGCCGCCGGCGCGGTGTGTCCGCCGACCACCCTTGGCCGACCGCCGAGGACCACGACTGGGCGCTGGTCCGCCTCGGGGCGCCGGGTGTCGTGCGCGGCATCGTCGTCGACACCGCCCACTTCCGCGGCAACTACCCGCAGGCCGTCTCCATCGAGGGCACGTCCGTACCCGGCTCGCCGTCCCCGGAGGAACTGCTGGGCGACGACGTGAAGTGGACGACGCTCGTCCCGCGCACCGCCGTCGGCGGTCACGCCGCCAACGGCTTCGAGGTCTTGGTCGAACAGCGCTTCACACACCTGCGCGTCAACCAGCACCCCGACGGCGGCATCGCGCGCCTGCGGGTGTACGGCGAGGTCGTCCCGGACCCGAAGTGGCTGTCCGTCCTGGGCACCTTCGACGTGGTCGCCCTGGAGAACGGCGGCCGGGTCGAGGACGCCTCCAACCTCTTCTACTCGCCCGCCACCAACACCATCCAGCCGGGCCGCTCCCGTAAGATGGACGACGGCTGGGAGACCCGCCGCCGCCGTGACCAGGGCAACGACTGGATCCGCTACCAGCTGGCCGACCAGGCGCAGATCCGCGCGATCGAGATCGACACCGCCTATCTGAAGGGCAACAGCGCCGGCTGGGCGTCGGTGTCGGTGAAGGACGGCGAGAGCGGCGAGTGGACCGAGATCCTGCCGCGCACCCGCCTGCAGCCCGACACCAACCACCGCTTCGTACTCCCGGAGCCGGCCGTCGGCACGCACGCGCGCGTGGACATCTTCCCCGACGGCGGCATCTCCCGACTGCGCCTGTACGGCTCCCTGACCGAGCAGGGCGCGGCGGGCCTCGCCGCCCGGCACCAGGAACTGGGCGGCTGAACCACCCCGCACGCGCGCGGGGCGCCCCGGCCTGGACAGCACCGGGCGCCCCGCGTGTCCCCCACAAGGACCCGTTTCCGGTCTCCCGGAACTTACGGGTCTGTCTCCCGCGTTCTCCCGGCGTGACCCTTCAGCAAGAGATCGTCGGCAACGCCATGCAGATGGCGGTCGTCAACCTGCAGCCCGGCCAGACCGTGTACTGCGAGGCCGGAAAGTTCCTGTTCAAGACGACGAACGTGACCATGGAGACGCGGCTGTCCGGCCCGTCCGGAAACAGCGGGCAGCAGCAGAGCGGCGGAGGCGGCGGCATGGGCGGCATGCTCCGCCAGGCCATGGGCACCGCCATGCAGGTGGGCCAGCGCATGCTCGCGGGCGAGTCGCTGGCGTTCCAGTACTTCACCTCCCAGGGCGGTGAGGGCACGGTCGGCTTCGCCGGAGTGCTCCCCGGCGAGATGCGCGCCCTGGAACTCGACGGCACACGCGCGTGGTTCGCCGAGAAGGACGCCTTCGTGGCCGCCGAGTCCACCGTCGAGTTCGGCATCGCCTTCGCCGGCGCCCGCACCGGCATGAGCGGCGGCGAGGGCTTCGTCCTGGAGAAGTTCACCGGGTACGGCACGGTGATCATCGCCGGCGCGGGCAACTTCATCGACCTCAACCCGGCGGACTTCGGCGGCCGGATCGAGGTGGACACCGGCTGCGTGGTCGCCTTCGAGGAGGGCATCCAGTACGGCGTCCAGCGCGTCGGCGGCCTCAACCGGCAGGGGATCATGAATGCCGTGTTCGGCGGCGAGGGCCTGTCGCTGGCCACCCTGGAGGGCAACGGCCGGGTGATCCTGCAGTCCCTCACCATCGAGAGCCTCGCCAACGCCCTGAAGAAGGCCCAGGGCGGGGACAAGCAGGGCCCGACCGGCGGGCTGTTCTCCACCCACGCCGGCTGAGCCGGGAATTCTCCCGGTGCG
The DNA here is from genome assembly GCF_053596375.1 of Streptomyces sp. NPDC001709. Classification (NCBI taxonomy): domain Bacteria; kingdom Bacillati; phylum Actinomycetota; class Actinomycetes; order Kitasatosporales; family Streptomycetaceae; genus Streptomyces; species Streptomyces sp. NPDC001709. The sequence continues at coordinate 48,729 of NZ_JBSFGB010000034.1, forward strand.
CGCGGCTCGAACCGATGAGTTGCGGGTGCGTGCGGGGTCTGAGCTGATGACAGCAGACCCCGCACCCGGAAGAAGGCACCCGCCATGGGCAAGCTCGTCTCCACCATCTTCGTCACCCTCGACGGTGTGTACCAGGCGCCCGGCGGCCCCCAGGAGGACCCCAGCGGCGGCTTCACCCACGGCGGCTGGAGCTTCGTGTACGGCGACGAGGACTTCGGCCGCTTCGTCGCCGAGGTCTTCGACCGCGCCGGCGCCTTCCTGCTCGGCCGTCGTACGTACGACATCTTCGCCTCCTACTGGCCGAAGGTGACCGACCCGGCCAATCCCATCGCGTCCAGGCTCAACGCACTCCCGAAGTACGTCGTCTCCTCCACCCTCCAGTCGCCCGAGTGGTCCGGCACCACGGTGATCGGCGGCGACCTCGCCAAGGAGGTGCAGGCCCTCAAGGAGCGCACGGACGGGGAACTCCAGGTCCACGGCAGCGGCGCCCTGGTCCGCTCCCTGCTCGACCTCCGGCTCCTCGACACCCTGCATCTGCTGACCTTCCCGGTCGTCCTCGGCACCGGCCGCCGCCTGTTCACCGAGGGCGCGGTCCCCACCGGCTTCCGGCACACCGGCGGCCGCATCACGGGCAAGGGCGTCTCCATCCAGTCGTACGACCTGGCGGGCAGCCCCGAGTACGGGTCGTACGAACTGCCCGAAGACGCCTGAGCCGGGCACGAACCACCTGCACAAACCCCTGGCCGAAGATCGTCCTCGCCGGTACGGTGATCGCGCCCCGTGCGAGCCGCCGATGTCTCCGCACCCCTTTCGGAGACCGGGACCGCCCCATGTCATCGATCGCCGTACCGGGCGCCGCCCTCGCGCCCCGCCGCCGGATTCCCGCCTGCCTGGCGACGCCTGGCACGCACTCCCCCAGAGGGGGCGCCCCCACCCGCGTTGCCGAACCGCCCACGTGGCTCCGCCACGAGGGCGCTCCGGCGCCTTGCGATCGCACGCACCAGACGCCGCCAGGCCCGCCCTCCGGGCGGACGACGGGAATCCGGCGGCGGGACGCAGCGCCCCGCCGTGCCTGGCACACCGATCTGCCCGTCCTGCTCGTCGCCGTCTGCTGGGGCGCCAGCTACCTCGCGGCCAAGGACATCACCACAGCCCGTACGGTGCTCGCCGTGCTGGTGCTGCGGTTCGCACTCGCCGTGCCCGTGCTGGCCGTCGCCGGCCGCCGCGGCCTGCGGGCGCTCACCGGCGCACAGTGGCGCGGGGCGGCCCTGCTGGGCCTGATCCTCAGCGGGATCTTCCTGCTGGAGACGTACGGCGTGGTGCACACCTCGGCGACCAACGCCGGTCTGATCATCAGCCTCACCATGGTCTTCACCCCGCTCGCCGAGGCCGCCGTCACCCGCACCCGGCCCACCCCGGCCTTCCTCGGCGCGGCGCTGCTGTCGGTGCTCGGTGTCGTCCTGCTCACCCAGGGCGGCGGCTTCACCCGGCCGAGCACCGGTGACCTGCTGATGCTGCTCGCCGCGCTCGCCCGTACGCTGCACGTCCTCGCCATGTCCCGGCTCAGGGCCGTCCAGGGCGCCGACGCGCTGCCGCTGACCACGGTCCAACTCGGCGCGGCGGTCGCCGTGTTCGCCCTCCTCTCGGCGGTCTCCGGCGGCCATGGGCCCTGGACGGTCGCGGCGGACTTCGGCGCGCGGGACTGGGCGGGGCTGCTGTTCCTGTCCGCGCTGTGCACGGTGTTCGCCTTCTTCGTGCAGATGTGGGCGGTCCGCCGTACCTCACCGTCCCGCGTCGGTCTGCTGCTCGGCACCGAGCCGCTGTGGGCCGCCGCGGCCGGTATCGCGCTCGGCGGGGAACGGCTCGGCGCACTCGGCCTCGCGGGCGGCGCGCTGGTACTTGTGGGGACCGCGTGGGGGCGCAGGACGGCAGGTTAACTTCGCGAAAACTCATCGGACTTGAAAGGAAAATCTTCAATCTTGTCGTTGACATGCCAACGTCTACGCGCGTCATCATGACGGCATGAGATTCCCCCCACGCGCAACTCGCATCGGCGCCGCAGCCGCGCTCCTGTCCGCCCTTCTCGTGGGCGGCACCGTCTCCGCCACCACGGCGGACGCCGCAGCGGACTCGGTCGGCAGCATCTGCTACAGCGCCCTGCCGTCGCAGGCCCACCACACCCTGGACCTGATCGCCCAGGGCGGCCCGTACCCGTACTCGCAGGACGGCACCGTCTTCTCCAACAAGGAAGGCGTCCTGCCCAGCGAGGGCTACGGCTACTACCACGAGTACACCGTGGTCACGCCCGGTTCCCCCACGCGCGGTGCCCGGCGCATCGTCACCGGTGAGCAGGACCAGGAGGACTACTACACCTCCGACCACTACGCCACGTTCAACCTGGTCGACTTCGGCTGCTGAACCGGTCGGCCGGACCCGAGGGAACAGCGCGACAAGCGTGACCCGCACGTTCGGCACCACCAGCGGGCCGCCGGGAACCGTCCCGGCGGCCCGCTGTCGTCCCCAGTCCCGAGGGGGTGGCTCATGGGCCGCCCACCGCGCGTGTGCCGCCGAAAGTCCATGAGTGCGCGACTTTGGTAGCCGATCGCGCGCACGGTGCGGCCGACGCCCCGCGTCCTGCGTAGATTTGTCGACCGTGACAGAGAACGGGCTTGGCCCCACCATGGCGCGCGGGGCGGGGCTCCGTCGCTGGATGCTGCCCTCGGCCCTGCTGCACGGGCTCGATCCGGACTCCGGCCCCGACGGCCGGCCGCCCCGGCGCACCGCACGGGACTGGGTCGTCGACACCTGCTGCTTCCTGTTGGCCGTGTTCGTGTTCCTGGCGGCCGCCGCCGTCCTGCTGCGGCAACAGCACGTCCCCCGGGGCCTCGCCGTCGCCGACGTGCTGATCGGCGGCCTGTCCACCGGCGCCGTCTGGCTGCGCCGCCGCTGGCCGGTCGGCCTCGCCGTAGCGATGGTCCCCGTCGGTTTCGTGTCCTCCACCGCGGGCGGTACCGCCATGGTCGCCCTGTTCACCCTCGCCGTGCACCGGCCCTTCCGCTACGTCGCCTGGATCGGCGGCGTCAACCTCGCCCTCGTACCCGTCTACTACTGGCTGCGCCCGGACCACGACCTCTCCTACGCGGGGTCCGTCGTGTTCGCCGTGCTGCTCTGCGTCTCCGTCATCGGCTGGGGCATGTTCGTGCGCTCCAAGCGGCTGCTGATGCTCAGCCTGCGCGAGCGGGCCCGCCGGGCGGAGACCGAGGCGCGGCTGCGGGCCGAGCAGGCGCAGCGGCTCGCCCGCGAGGCCATCGCCCGCGAGATGCACGATGTCCTGGCCCACCGGCTCACCCTCCTCAGCGTGCACGCGGGCGCCCTGGAGTTCCGGCCGGACGCGCCGCGCGAGGAGATCGCCCGGGCCGCCGGAGTGATCAGGGAGAGCGCCCACGAGGCACTCGAGGATCTGCGGGAGATCATCGGCGTGCTGCGGGCCGGCGAGTCCGAGGACGCGGCCGGCGAGCGCCGCCAGCCGACGCTGGCCGGGCTGGACGCCCTCGTCGCCGAGTGCCGCGAGGCGGGCATGAAGGTGAGCCTGGACCACCGCGTCGCCGACCCGGCCGCCGTCCCCGCCTCCGTCGGCCGCACCGCCTACCGCATCGCCCAGGAGGCCCTGACCAACGCCCGCAAGCACGCCCCCGGCGCCGAGGTCACGCTGAGCCTCACCGGCACCCCGGGGGACGGCCTCACCCTCACGGTCACCAACCCGCCGCCCACCACCGAGCCCACGCCCGTCCCCGGCTCCGGCCAGGGCCTGATCGGCCTCACCGAACGCGCCGCCCTCACCGGCGGCCGCCTCGAACACGGCACCACCGCCGACGGCGGGTTCGAGGTACGGGCATGGCTGCCGTGGGGACAGGCCGGACCGACACCCTGACAGCGACAGCGACAGCGATGGCAATGGCAATGGCAACCGCGACGCCGTGCGCCGATACGGCCCCCACGCGCCGCCCACACCGTGATTACGTAAGGCCCATGAAGCCGATCAGACTCCTCCTCGTCGACGACGACCCGCTCGTCCGGGCCGGACTGGCCCTGATGATCGGCGGGGCCGAGGACATCGAGATCGTCGGGGAGGCGGCCGACGGCGCCCAGGCCGGGGAACTCGTCTCGCGCACCCGGCCGGACGTCGTCCTCATGGACATCCGGATGCCGTCGGTGGACGGGCTCACCGCGACCGAGCGGCTGCGCGCCCGGCCCGACGCTCCGCAGGTCGTGGTGCTCACCACCTTCCACGCCGACGAACAGGTGCTGCACGCCCTGCGCGCGGGCGCCGCGGGATTCGTGCTGAAGGACACCCCGCCCGCCGAGATCGTCGACGCCGTGCGCCGGGTCGCGGCCGGCGATCCGGTCCTGTCGCCCGCCGTCACCCGGCAGTTGATGCGGCACGCGGCCGGCAGCGCCGCCGACGCACGCCAGGCACGCGCCCGCTCGCGGCTCGCCGTCCTCAACGACCGTGAACGCGAGGTCGCCGTCGCCGTCGGCCGCGGCCTCACCAACGCGGCGATCGCCGCCGAACTGTTCATGAGCGTGGCCACCGTCAAGACCCATGTCTCCCGCATCCTCGCCAAACTCGGCCTCGACAACCGGGTGCAGATCGCGCTGCTCGCGTACGACGCGGGATTCCTGGAGGAGGACGGGCACTGACCGGGTGTCCCGGACGTTGTCGGTGCACGGGGTGCTGTCTGGCCTCGGGGGCCGCAAGGGGAGGACGGGAAGGTCATGGAGCCGATCGATCTGGGGGAGTACGGCGACGAGCTGCGCCGGAGCCCGCACGCGGTGTACGCCCGGCTGCGCGAGCGGGGCCCGGTCCACCGCGTCCGCCCGCCGGGCGCCGACGAGGGCTACGCGAGCTGGCTCGTCGTCGGGTACGAGGAGGCGCGTGCCGCACTCGCCGACCCCCGCCTGTCCAAGGACGGAAGCCGGATCGACGTGCGTTTCCTCGACGAGGACATGATCGGGCCGAACCTGCTGACCGTCGATCCACCGCAGCACACCCGGCTGCGCGGCCTCGTCGCCCGCGCCTTCACCATGCGCCGGGTGGAGCGGCTGCGCCCGCGTGTCCAGCAGATCACCGACGACCTGCTGGCCGAGATGCTCCCGGCCGGCCGCGCCGACCTCATAGGCTCCCTCGCCTACCCGCTGGCCATCACCGTCATCTGCGAACTGCTCGGCGTCCCCGAGATGGACCGGGACGAATTCCGCAAACTGTCGACGGAGACGGTCGCACCGACCAGCTCGCAGAGCGAGTACGACGCGGTCGTCCGCCTCGCCGGGTATCTGACCGAGCTGATCGAGGACAAGCGGTGCGCAGGTCCGGCCGACGACCTGCTCAGCGAGCTGATCCGCACCACCGCCGAGGACGGCGACCGCCTCTCGCCGGAAGAACTGCGCGGCATGGCCTTCCTGTTGCTGATCGCCGGCCACGAGACCACCGTGAACCTCATCGGCAACGGCGTCCTGGCCCTGCTCACCCACCCCGGCCAACTCGCCGCCCTGCGCGCCGACATGGGCCTGCTGGACGGCGCGATCGAGGAGATGCTGCGCTACGAGGGCCCGGTGCAGACCGCCACGTTCCGCTATGCCGTCGAGCCCCTGGAGATCGGCGGAGTCCGGATCGAACGGGGCGAGCATGTGATGGTCGGCCTCACCGCCGCCCAGCGCGACGGCGCCCGCTACGCCGAACCGGACCGCTTCGACATCCGCCGCGACCCGCGCGGCCACCTCGCCTTCGGCCACGGCATCCACTACTGCCTGGGCGCACCCCTGGCCCGCCTGGAGGGCCGCACGGCCATCGGCACGCTCCTCCGCCGCGCCCCCGCCCTGACCCTCGACACCCACCCCGACGAATGGCTCCCGGGCCTGCTGATGAGAGGCGTCCGCAGGCTGCCGGTGCGTTGGTAGCCGCCGCCCCGCCGAGGTCGACGGCGGGCCCGGGCTACGACGCCCGGGGCCGGTCCGGGATCTCGGCCAGGGGCACCGGGCGCCGCTCCCGCCGGGAGAGCTCGCAGGCCTCGGCCACCCGAAGGGCCTGCAGGGCCTCGTGGCCGTCGCACGGGTTGGGGCGCTCGCCGCGGATCACGTCCACGAAGGCGTTCAGCTCGGCCTCGTACGCGGGCCCGAACCGCTCCAGGAAGCCCGTCCACGGCTTGTCCGCGGGCGGCGGCCCGGTCGGCTCGGTCGACGCGAGCGGGGTGCGGTCGTCCAGGCCCACCACGACCGTGTCCCGCTCCCCGGCCAGCTCCATGCGCACGTCGTACCCGGCGCCGTTCAGCCGGGTCGCCGTGGCCGTGGCGAGCGTGCCGTCGTCCAGCGTGAGCAGCGCCGCACCCGTGCCGACGTCGCCGGACTCGCGGAACATCGCGGGCCCGGCGTCGGACCCGGTGGCGTACACGTCGGTCACCTCACGGCCCGTCACCCAGCGCAGCACGTCGAAGTCGTGGATCAGCGTGTCCCGGAACAGGCCACCGGACAGCGGCAGCCACTCGGCCGGAGGAGGGGACTGGTCGCAGGTCATCGCGCGTACGGTGTGCAGCCGGCCGAGCCGTCCCGAGCCGACGGCTTCACGGGCGCCGGCGTATCCCGCGTCGAAGCGCCGCTGGAACCCCATCTGCAGGACCGTTCCCGCCGTCTCCACCTCGGTGAGCGCCTGCAGCGTGCCCGGCAGGTCGAGCGCGATCGGCTTCTCGCAGAAGACCGGCAGACCCGAGCGCGCCGCCCGGCCGATCAGCTCGGCGTGGGCCGGCGTCGCCGTGGTGATCACCACCGCGTCCACGCCCCACTTGAAGATCTCGTCCACCCCCGGCGCCACCGTCTCGCCCAGCCGGTGTGCCAGTCCCTGCGCCCGCGCCGGATCCGCGTCCGTCAGGATCAGCGATCCGACCTCGCGGTGACGGCTGAGCGTTCTCGCGTGAAGGGTGCCGATGCGGCCCGTACCGATGACCCCGATGCGCATGGAAACAAAGTGAGGGCGGAGCCCGTACGCTGTCAATGCGCATGTCCGGACAACCGGACTACACAACTTCCCGTCAACCGATCACGGGACTACGCTCGAGCCCGTGCCGAAACCAGATGTGGACCCGACCGTGTCGCTCGACCTCCGTGTGGACCGTAGCTCCCCGGTGCCGTTGTACTTCCAGCTCTCCCAGCAGCTGGAGGCCGCCATCGAGCACGGCACCCTCACCCCGGGCAGCCTGCTGGGCAACGAGATCGAGCTGGCCGCGCGGCTCGGTCTGTCCCGGCCGACCGTGCGCCAGGCCATCCAGTCCCTGGTTGACAAGGGACTCCTCGTGCGCCGCCGCGGCGTCGGCACGCAGGTGGTGCACAGCCAGGTCAAGCGCCCGCTGGAGCTGAGCAGCCTGTACGACGACCTGGAGGCGGCCGGCCAGCGCCCCGCGACCAAGGTCCTGGTCAACACCGTGCTTCCGGCCTCCGCCACCGTCGCCGCCGCGCTCGGCGTCCCCGAGGGCGGCGACGTGCACCGCATCGAGCGGCTGCGCCTCGCGCACGGCGAGCCGATGGCCTACCTGGTCAACCACCTCCCGCCCGGCCTGCTCGACCTGGACACCGCCCAGCTGGAGGCCACCGGCCTGTACCGGCTGATGCGCTCCGCCGGGATCACCCTGCACAGCGCCCGCCAGTCCATCGGCGCCCGCGGGGCCACGGCCGCCGAGGCCGAGCGGCTCGGCGAGGCCGAGGGTGCCCCGTTGCTCACGATGCAGCGCACCACCTTCGACGACACCGGCCGCGCGGTCGAGTTCGGCGACCACACCTACCGGCCGACGCGCTACTCCTTCGAGTTCCAGCTGCTGGTCCGGCCCTGACCGGCGACCCAGGTTCTGTCGCAATGTCCGGACAATCGATCGGGCAGATGATCCCCGGCTGTGTCATGAGTGTCACCGGTGTTCGATACTGGAGCGTTTGGGGCCGCTGAGCTGATCACGGCCCCTTCCGTACGTACGAACACAGCGAGAAGGGGCACTGCCTCGTGGCACGGTTTCGGACCTGGGCGGTCATCGCGCTGACAGGGGCACTTTCGCTGTCCCTGGCAGCGTGCAGCAGCACCGGAGGCAAGCGGGCCGAGGACGCCCGCAAGGCCGCCGCGGCCCAGGGGAGGGCGGCGGTGAACACCCCGCGCTGGACCTTTGCGATGATCACCCACTCGGGAGACGGCGACACGTTCTGGGACATCGTGCAGAGCGGCGCCAAGCAGGCCGCGGTGAAGGACAACATCGACTTCCTGTACTCGCACGACGCCCAGGCCCAGCAGCAGGCGCAGCTGGTGGACGCGGCCGTGGACAAGAAGGTCGACGGCATCATCGTCACCCTCGCCAAGCCCGACGCCATGAAGGCCGCCGTGGCCCGCGCCGAGAAGGCCGGCATCCCGGTCATCACCGTGAACTCCGGCTCCGAGGCGTCCAAGGCCTTCGGCGCCCTCACCCACATCGGCCAGGACGAGACCATCGCGGGCGAGGCCGTGGGCGACGAGCTGAACAAGCGCGGCCGGAAGAAGGCCTTGTGCGTGCTGCACGAGCAGGGCAACGTCGGCCACGAGCAGCGCTGCGACGGCGTCGCCAAGACCTTCCGCGGCACCCTGCAGAAGCTCTACGTCAACGGCACCAACATGCCCGACGTCCAGTCCGCCGTCGAGGCCAAGCTCCAGGCCGACCGGTCCGTCGACTCCGTCGTCACCCTCGGCGCGCCCTACGCCGACACCGCCGTGAAGGCCAGGGCGGACGCGGGCAGCAAGGCCGAGATCGACACGTTCGACCTCAACGCCCAGGTCGCCGCCGAACTGAAGGACGGCACCCTCGGCTTCGCCGTGGACCAGCAGCCGTACCTCCAGGGCTACGAGGCGGTCGACCTGCTGTGGGCCTACAAGTACAACGGCGACGTCCTGGGCGGCGGCAAGCCGGTCCTGACCGGTCCGCAGATCATCACCAAGGACCAGGCCTCCGCGCTGGCCGCGTACACCGAGCGGGGCACCCGATGAGCGCGACCAGTGACGAAAGGATTCTGCAGACCTCTCCGCTGAAGAAGCTCCTCTCCCGCCCCGAACTGGGCTCGGTCGTCGGCGCGCTCGCGGTCTTCGCCGTCTTCGCCTTCGTGGCCGACGGATTCCTGCGCGCCGCCAGCCTCAGCACGGTCCTGTACGCCTCCTCGACCATCGGCATCATGGCCGTACCCGTGGCCCTGCTGATGATCGGCGGCGAGTTCGACCTCTCGGCGGGCGTCCTCGTGACGTCCTCCGCGCTGGTCTCGTCGATGTTCAGCTACCAGATGACGGCGAACACCTGGGTCGGCGTAGGGGTGTCCCTCCTCGTGACGCTGGCTGTCGGCGCCTTCAACGGCTTCATGCTCACCCGCACCAAGCTGCCCAGCTTCATCGTCACGCTGGGCACCTTCCTGATGCTGACCGGCATGAACCTCGGCTTCACCAAGCTGATCGACGGCACGGTGTCGACGAAGACCATCGGGGACATGGAGGGTTTCCCCTCCGCCCATGCCCTCTTCGCCTCGACCCTCACCGTCGCCGGCGTCGACTTCAAGGTCACGATCCTGTGGTGGCTGGGCCTGGTCGCCCTCGCCTCCTGGATCCTGCTGCGCACCCGCGCCGGCAACTGGATCTTCGCCGTCGGCGGCAACGAGGACGCGGCCCGCGCGGTCGGTGTTCCGGTGGCCAAGACCAAGATCGGCCTCTACATGGGCGTGGCCTTCGGCGCCTGGGTCTCCGGCCAGCACCTGCTCTTCTCCTTCGACGCCGTCCAGTCCGGCGAGGGCGTCGGCAACGAGCTGATCTACATCATCGCGGCCGTCATCGGCGGTTGCCTGATCACCGGCGGCTACGGCAGCGCGATCGGCTCCGCCGTGGGCGCCCTCCTCTTCGGCATGACCAGCAAGGGCATCGTCTTCGCCGAGTGGAATCCCGACTGGTTCAAGTTCTTCCTCGGGGCGATGCTGCTCCTCGCGACCCTGCTCAACGCCTGGGTCAAGAAGCGCGCGGAGGTCAACAAGTGACTCTCGTCCAGCTGGCCGGCGTCAGCAAGCACTACGGCACCGTGCGGGCCCTCGAAGACGTCTCGCTGGAGGTCGCCCCCGGTGAGATCACCTGCGTCCTCGGCGACAACGGGGCCGGTAAGTCCACCCTGATCAAGATCATCGCGGGCCTGCACGAGCACGACGGCGGCACGCTGAGCATCGAGGGTGAGGAGACGACCCTCTCCTCCCCGCGTGAGGCCCTGGACCGCGGTATCGCCACGGTCTACCAGGACCTGGCGGTGGTCCCCCTCATGCCGGTCTGGCGCAACTTCTTCCTCGGCTCCGAGCCCCGCAAGGGCGCCGGTCCCTTCAAGCGCCTGGACACCGACCTCATGCGCCGCACCACGCGCGAGGCGCTGCTGCGCATGGGCATCGACCTGAGGGACGTCGACCAGCCCATCGGCACCCTCTCCGGCGGCGAACGCCAGTGCGTGGCGATCGCCCGCGCGGTCCACTTCGGCGCGAAGGTCCTGGTCCTGGACGAGCCGACGGCGGCACTGGGGGTGAAGCAGTCCGGTGTGGTCCTCAAATATGTGGCCGCGGCACGGGACGAGGGCCTGGGCGTTGTCTTGATCACCCACAACCCCCATCACGCGTACCTGGTGGGGGACAGGTTCGTGCTTCTGCGGAGGGGCACGATGGTGGGCAATTACACACGGGACGAGATCAGCCTGGACGAACTGACCCAGCAGATGGCCGGCGGGTCCGACCTGGACGCTCTACGCCACGAACTGCGGCGTGGTTAAGGGGCGCGGGGCCGCAGCGAGCAGTGGCTCCGCGGCGCGCGAGCAATCACGATGCACGCCGCGGACGGCGATGCCCGCGCGCCCCCCTGCCCTCGCTCGTACAACAGCCTTACCCGTGGTGAGGCAGAATCGAGCGCGATGAGCACCTACCGCGACCTCACCGCCCCCATCGGCTCCCGCCGAGCCCCGGTCCTGCGAACCGTCGGCACGCGCGAGCGCCGGTCACACCTGACCGCGCCCCGCGTGCCCACGGTCGGCATCGACATCGGCGGCACCAAGGTCATGGCGGGCGTCGTGGACGCCGACGGCAACATCCTGGAGAAGCTCCGCACGGAGACCCCGGACAAGTCCAAGAGCCCCAAGGTCGTCGAGGACACCATCGTCGAACTTGTCCTGGACCTCTCCGACCGGCACGACGTGCACGCGGTCGGCATCGGCGCGGCCGGCTGGGTCGACGCCGACCGCAACCGCGTCCTGTTCGCGCCCCACCTGTCCTGGCGCAACGAACCGCTGCGCGACCGCCTGAGCGGTCGCCTCTCCGTGCCGGTCCTCGTGGACAACGACGCCAACACCGCCGCCTGGGCGGAGTGGCGCTTCGGCGCGGGCCGCGGCGAGGACCACCTCGTCATGATCACGCTCGGCACCGGCATCGGCGGCGCCATCCTGGAGGACGGCCAGGTCAAGCGGGGCAAGTACGGCGTCGCCGGTGAGTTCGGCCACATGCAGGTCGTGCCCGGCGGACACCGCTGCCCGTGCGGCAACCGCGGCTGCTGGGAGCAGTACAGCTCCGGCAACGCCCTCGTGCGCGAGGCCAAGGAGCTGGCGGCGGCGGACTCCCCGGTGGCCTACGGGATCATCGAGCACGTCAAGGGCAACATCGACGACATCAGCGGCCCGATGATCACCGAGCTGGCCCGCGAGGGCGACGCCATGTGCATCGAACTGCTCCAGGACATCGGCCAGTGGCTCGGCGTCGGCATCGCCAACCTCGCCGCCGCCCTCGACCCGTCCTGCTTCGTCATCGGCGGCGGCGTCTCGGCCGCCGACGACCTGCTCATCGGCCCGGCCCGGGACGCCTTCAAGCGTCACCTCACCGGCCGCGGCTACCGCCCCGAGGCCCGCATCACCCGCGCCCAGCTCGGCCCCGAGGCGGGCATGGTGGGCGCCGCCGACCTGGCCCGGCTGGTCGCCCGCCGGTTCCGCCGCGCCAAGCGCCGCCGGGTGGAGCGGTACGAGCGCTACGAGCGGTACGCCCAGGCCCGTCGCGACCGGGACACCGCATGACCGCGTCGCTGCCCCGCCAGGCCGCCCCGCCGGACGAGCCGCGCCGCCGCCCCGCCGAGGCCCCCCGGCACAAGGCCAGGCGCCGCGGGCTCACCCTGCTGATCATCGGGCTGCTCATCGGCGTCCCGGCCGGCTACCTGGTGATCTCCGCCAACCAGAGCCGCAACAGCGGCAAGGACAAGGAGGCGAAGTACTCGGCGACCGGCCTCACCGAGGGCATGCCCTCGAAGGTGCAGCGCCGCCTCTACCAGGTGGCCGTCCCGCACCCCGCCGACTCCGTCGCCTCCTACGAGACCAACAACTGGAAGACCAGCCGCCTCTACGTGCAGTTCCGCACCAACGCGGCCGGCCTGGACAGCTTCCTGCAGACCACGGGCACCCGCCGCGACGAGCTGAAGAAGGGCGACATCGCCATCAGCGCCCGCGATCAGAACGTCAGCGGCTGGCGCTTCACCGGCCCCGGCCCCTGGTGGGGACTCACCCACGCGCAGAAGAACCCGGCGCCCACCCAGGACGTGATCGTGAACATGTCCGACCCGAACAACCCGATGGTCTACGTCGTCTCCCGCACGGTTCCGTGACCGGGAGGCCCCGGCCGGTCCCGGGACCGATTGTCAGACCCCGCCCGTAGAGTCGAAGACGTCTGATCCGGGACACGGGCGGGAGGTGGCAGGACGTATGAGCGGTGGCGGCACGGCAGCGGTGGCCGAGCGCACGGGCGACTTGGGGCAGGCCGGGAACCGGGTGCCGGTGCGCCTCGCGTCCGTCTACCTGCCCGCACCCCTCCCGCGCGAGGGCCGCATCGCCTTCTGGGACCCCGACGGAGGATCCGTCGAGGGCGACACCGCCGAACTCACGGTCGTACGACGTCACGGTGCCACCGTCCGCCGCCGGCAGGTGCCCGCGCTGACTCTGCCGCTCGCCGAGGCCCTGCCGCTGCTGGTCCGGGCCCGCCGCGACCCGGCCGCCCATCCGGCCACGGCCTGCTGGGGAGCGGCCGCACTGCACGCGCTGCGGCTGGTCGCCCGCGGCCGGCTGCTGCCGGGCCTGACCCCGGCCGGCCACGACGCCTGGCGCGCGGGCCCGCTGGAACCCGCCGACATCGCCCACCTGCGCGCGGTCGCCGCGGCCCTGCCCCCCGAGGGCCACGCCGTGCCGCTCCCCGACCCCGGCCCGCTCCGGCTGCCCGAGCCGGAGGCCCTGATCCGCTCCTTCCTGGACGCGGTCGCCGACACCCTGCCGCGCACCCCGGCCGCCCCGTACACCTCCGGCCGGCCCTTCGCCGCCCGCGAGCCCGTGGCACTGCCGCAGGCCCACGCGTGGGCGGCCGAGGTCGCCGCGGGCATGGACGCGGGCGTACGGATCTCGCTGCGCCTGGACCTGTCCGCGTACGAGGTCTTCGACGCCGACGCGCACGACGGCGCCCGTGCCGCGGGAGCGGCCCTCGTGCAGGTGCACAGCCTCGCCGACCCCACCCTGGTGGCCGATGCCGCGGCCCTGTGGGCGGGGGAGGCCGACACGGCGTTCGGGCCGCGCGCGCGGGTGGACGCCGCCCTCGCGGTACGGCGCGCGGCCCGCGTGTGGCCGCCCCTGGACCGGCTCGCCGAGCAGGAGGTGCCGGACGTCCTCGCCCTGTCCGAGGAGGAGCTGGGGGAACTGCTCGGCGTCGCCGCCACGCGGCTGGCCGCCGCCGGGGTCGCCGTGCACTGGCCCCGGGACCTCGCCCGCGACCTGACGGCCGCCGCGGTGGTCCGCCCGGCACCCGGCTCGGCCACCGACGGCACCGGCTTCTTCGAGAGCGAGGAACTGCTCCAGTTCCGCTGGCAGTTGGCCCTCGGCCAGGATCCGCTCAGCGAGGCCGAGATGGACGCCCTCGCCGAGGCCCACCGTCCGGTCGTACGGCTCCGGGACCGCTGGGTGCTGGTCGACCCGGCCCTCGTCCGCAAGGCCCGCAAACGCGAACTGGGCCTGCTCGACCCGGTCGACGCGCTGTCCGTCGCCCTCACCGGCACCGCCGACGTCGACGGCGAGACCGTGGAGGCCGTCCCGGTCGGCGCCCTCGCCGCGCTGCGCGACCGCCTCACCACGGGCCTGGGCCCGGCCGAACCGCCCGCGGGGCTGGCGGCCACCCTGCGCGACTACCAACTGCGCGGCCTGGCCTGGCTGGACCTCATGACCTCGCTCGGCCTCGGCGGCTGCCTCGCCGACGACATGGGCCTCGGCAAGACCGTCACCCTCATCGCCCTGCACCTGAAGCGCGCCCGCCCCGAGCCGACCCTCGTGGTCTGCCCGGCCTCCCTGCTCGGCAACTGGCAGCGGGAGATCACCCGGTTCGCGCCCGGCGTCCCCGTCCGCCGCTTCCACGGCCCGGACCGCACCCTGCACGGCCTGGAGGGCGGCCTCGTCCTCACCACGTACGGCACGATGAGGTCGGCCGCCGCCCACCTCGCCGACCACCCCTGGGGCATGGTCGTCGCCGACGAGGCCCAGCATGTGAAGAACCCGTACTCCGCCACGGCCAAGGCGCTGCGCACGATCCCGTCACCGGCGCGCGTGGCACTGACCGGCACCCCGGTGGAGAACAACCTCTCCGAACTGTGGGCCCTGCTCGACTGGACGACCCCCGGACTCCTCGGCCCCCTCAAGTCCTTCCGCGCCCGGCACGCCCGCGCCGTGGAGAACGGAGAGGACCAGGAGGCCGTCGACCGACTGGCCCGCCTGGTACGGCCGTTCCTGCTACGGCGCAAGAAGTCCGACCCCGGCATCGTGCCCGAACTGCCGCCCAAGACCGAGACGGACCACCCGGTGCCGCTCACCCGCGAGCAGGCCGCGCTGTACGAGGCGGTGGTGCGCGAGTCGATGCTGGCCATCGAGACCGCCGAGGGCATCGCCCGCCGCGGCCTGGTGCTGAAGCTGCTGGGCGCCCTGAAGCAGATCTGCGACCACCCGGCGCTGTACCTGAAGGAGGAGACGCGCGCCGACCGGCTGGTGGCCCGCTCCGGCAAACTCGCGCTGCTGGACGAGCTGTTGGACACCGTCCTCGCCGAGGACGGCTCGGCGCTCGTCTTCACCCAGTACGTCGGCATGGCCCGCCTCATCACCGCGCACCTCTCGGCCCGGGCGATCCCGGTCGACCTGCTGCACGGCGGCACCCCGGTCCCGGAGCGCGAGCGCATGGTCGACCGCTTCCAGACCGGCGAGAGGCCGGTCCTCGTCCTGTCCCTGAAGGCCGCGGGCACCGGCCTGAACCTCACCCGCGCGGGCCATGTCGTCCACTTCGACCGCTGGTGGAACCCGGCGGTCGAGGAACAGGCCACCGACCGTGCGTACCGCATCGGCCAGACCCAGCCCGTCCAGGTCCACCGCCTGGTCACCGAGGGCACGGTCGAGGACCGCATCGCCGAGATGCTCGCCGCCAAGCGGGCCCTGGCCGACGCCATCCTCGGCTCCGGCGAGGCGGCCCTCACCGAACTGACCGACCGCGAGCTGTCCGACCTCGTCTCCCTCCGGAGGACACCATGACGTCCACCGACGCCCACCGCCCCGCCGACACCGCCCGCCGCGCCCTGCGGGCAGCACGCGAGCGAGCCGAGGCCGAGCGGACGGGAGCGGTGGCGTTGGGCGTGCCGGGGGAGGGGGCCGAGTGCGGGCCCGGGGTAGTCGAGGGTGTGGCCGACCGGGTGAAGGCCATGTCCGACGGCTCTGTTCAGCGAGCGTCGGGTGCGGAGGAGGGGCCTGTCCAGTGGGCGGCGGGTCGGTCCGAGGGGACGGCGTTCGACGCGGCGGAGGCCGTGGAGGCGGAGGCCGCGTCCGCACCGGCTGGGGCCGCGGCGGAACGCCCTGCCACGGCCAGCGGGCCGAGGCCCGGTGATGCGGCGCGCGCGGCACTCAGGGCCGCGATGTCCGCACGGCGGGGCGATGACGAGGCTCCGAGGACGGCTGCTTCCCCGTGCCGGGGCGAGGACGAAGCCGAGTCGGCCACGGACTCCGCACCGGCAGCCGTCTCCGCACCGACCCCTTCCGCTGCACCGGCCGCTGCTTCTGCACCGGCCACCACCCTCGTATCGGCCGCTGCTTCTGCACCGGCCACCACCCCCGTACCGACCCCCGCTTCTGCACCGGCCCCTGCCTCCGTACCGGCCCCCGTCTCACCACCGGACAGTGCTGCCGCGCCGTCGGGCGTGACCGCCGCGAGTCAGGCCGAGGCTCCCGGGAAGGTCACGAGCGTGCCGCGGGCCCGCCCCGTCGCCCAGGCGGGCGGGCGTCCCGCCGACGCCGCGCGGGAAGCGCTGCGTGCGGCCCGGCGGGAGGCGTTGCGGGCCGAGGAGGACGAGGCCGCTCGGCGCCGGACGCGGGAGGGGAGGGCCGCAGAGCCGAGGGCTCGGCGCGAGGGGCGTATCGCGGGAGGCTCCGGCTCCTCGGCTCCCCGTACTCCTTCCGCATCCGAACCGGACCACGCCTCTCGGGCCTCGCGGCTCAAGGCCGTTCAGGACATGCGGCACTACCTCGCGAACGCCTTCCGGATGCCGACGTGGTCCGACACCCCGGAGGAGGAGACGGACGTTGTCGGCGTCGGCGACATCACCGGCACCACCGAGCCGCGCTCCCCGATCCCGCCCGAGTCCCGTACTCCGGCGTCGGCTTCCCCCGGACCGGTCGCCGGAGCCGAACGTGGTGGACCCGCCGGCCCGCCCCCGCGCGTCCCGACCACCATGGCCACCCCCCACCGCGACACCGAACTGCGCCGCACCTTCCCGGCGTTCCCGCCCCGCGAGGGCGGTGCCGAGAGCGCGCCGTTCGCGGCGACCTGGTGGGGCAACGCATGGGTCGCGGCGCTGGAGCAGGGCGCCCTGGATCCCAAGCGGCTGGCGCGCGGACGCGGATACGCGGACCAGGGCCACGTCGACGCGATCACCGTGACGCCGGGGCTCGTGCTGGCGTACGTGCGGGGGAGCCGGCCCCGCCCGTACCGGGTCCAGATGCGGGTCCGCACGCTGGAGGACGACGACTGGGCGCGCTTCCTGGACGCGGCCGCCGACCGGCCGGGGCACATCGCCGCGCTGCTCGACAAGGAGCTGCCGCAGTCCCTCGCCGACTGCGGTGTCCCTCTGCTGCCCGGCCCCGGCGACCTCGTAGGGCGCTGCAGCTGCCCCGACTCCGGGCATCCCTGCAAGCACGCGGCCGCGCTCTGCTACCAGACGGCACGGCTGCTCGACGCCGACCCGTTCGTGCTGCTCCTGCTGCGCGGCCGGGGCGAGAAGGACCTGCTCGACGCGTTGTCCCGGCGCAGCGCCGCCCGCGCGGCTCGCGCCGCCCAGGAACGCCGGCCGCAGTCCCTGCCCGGCGTACGCGCCGCCGATGCCCTCGCCCCGCGTGAGCTCCCGCCGCTGCCACCACCGTTGCCCGCGCCCCCGCACCCCGAGCAGCCCCCGGTGTACCCGGCGGCGCCCGGCGGCCCGGACCCCTTCGCACTGGACCAGCTGGCGACCGACGCCGCCGCCCGTGCCCATGCGCTGCTCGGCACCGGCCGCGACCCGGTAGGCGAGCTGACCCTGTGGCAGGACGCGGTGCGCCTGGCCGCGGCCCGCCCGGGCTCCGGCCTCACGGCCACCACCCGCACCCTGTACGCCACGCTCGCCACGGCCGCCGACCGTACCCCGGCCGACCTCGCCCGTGGCGTCGCCGCCTGGCGCCAGGGCGGGCTCGCGGGGCTGGCCGTCCTGGAGGAGCCGTGGGACCCGCCGGCCGGGCGTTTCGACCGGGCCCGTCCCCTGCTGCTCGCCGCCGACCTCCCGGCGTTCCGCCCCTGGCGCAACCGCCTCACCCACCCGCGCGGTCACGTCCAGCTCCGCCTCGGCCGCGACGGCCTGTGGTACGCCTACGAGTCGGAACCGGACCAGGACGACTGGTGGCCCCGCGGCACCCCGGACCTGGACCCGGTGGGCGCCCTGACCGGCCTCGGCACCCCGGACGACGCCTGACCGCCTGCGCGCGAGAAGGCCGGTGCCGGCAGCGGTTGTCGCTGCCGGCACCGGCCTTCCGGTGCTGGGGTCTGCCGACTCAGTAGGCGGAGTTGACGTTGTCGATGGAGCCGTAGCGGTGAGCGGCGTAGTTGGCGGCCGCGGTGATGTTGGCCACCGGGTCGGTGATGCTCTGAGCGGTGCCGGAGACGTGGTAGGCGTTGAACGTCGGGTCGATGACCTGGAGGAGACCCTTGGAGGGGGTGCCCTGCTTGGCGTTGACGTCCCAGTTGTTCTGGGCGGCGGGGTTGCCGCCGGACTCGCGCATGATGTTGCGCTTGAGGCCCTCGTAGCTGCCCGGGATGCCCTTGGCCTTCATGATGCTCAGCGACTGCTTGATCCAGCCGTCGAGGTTGTTGGTGTAGCCGGCCTTGCCCTGGGAGCTGGTGGCGTCGTTCGAGGAGGCCGTGACCACCGAGGAGGTGTGCACCTGCGTCGCTTCGGCGGCCTGTGCGGTCGTCGGCATCAGGGTGAGGGCGACGGCTGCCGCGCCGGTGGTGGTGATGCCGGTGAGGGCGAGGGTACGCAGGCGGGCGATGCGGGTGCGGGTGGTCATGGTCAAAGGAACTCTCCACGGAGGGACGTCGTCGGTGTCGGCCGGCCGCTGTCGGTCGCGGTGGCGTGGGGCGGGGCCCCGTGCTGCATCGGGAGTGGACGGATCCGGCGGAGTCCCGCTCGGCCCGGCTCGTGGGTCCCGGCAACGACAGCAATGTTTAACGGCGGGTCGACCGGCGCGCAATGATGTGACGTACTACCCGTCTACGGAGAAAAGCATGAAATCGGACATTGCGCTGATATTTGTGCAGCTCAGACATGGCGCGGGTCTACGATTCGGGCTAGGACGTGATCTGCGTCCTATGGGTGGCGTCACACCCACGACCTCGCTGCCGGGGGCTCGACGTCGACTCGCGTCGCATCGGGCAGGCGGGGAGACGTGGGAAGCCGTGGGTCTCGCCGACGGACTGACGTACTCCACGCGTATCTCCGGCACCCCGGGGCTGCTGACGATAGACCTCTGCACTACGACAGGCACCGGCGAACAGCGCCACACCGACTGCTTCGGTGTGTTCCGTTCCGACGACCACCATGTGCCGGTCCAGCGGGACACGGGCGGCCTCTGCTACCTGGTCGGGGTGGCCCCGACAGCCGGGCGGCCGGCTGGGATCTGCGCCTGCGTGGTGGCACTCGTCGCCGGCCTGGCCTCCTTGTGCGGCGCGTTCTCCACCGCCATGCCACGGCTGGGCGGCCGGGTCGGCGCGGCCTTGTGGTCACCGGGCGCCGGCCGGATGCCGGCCCGGCTGCTCAAGGCGTGCGGAATCGGTGTCGCCCTCTTCGGCGTGACGGGCGTGATCGGATGGCTGGCCCCGCCCTGATCCCGGCGGTGTCGGCAGAGGTCACCCCGCGACTCCGCGGGAGGCCCTGACCCTGCCTCCCGCGGAGCGCGCTGCCACGGCGTGGCCGTCAGCTCTCGATCAGGCGGTGGAACTCGACCGTGTCGAAGATGTCCTCCATGCGGACCGCCAGTCCGTCCCGCAGCACCCAGGAGTGGACGAACGACAGGGTCGCCGAGGTACCGCGCACCGAGGTCACCTCGCGCACGCCGAACACCGCCACCCGGTCGCCGGCGGCCACGAACTCCCGGGGCTCCAGGCGCATTCCACCGAGCACGGTGGGGACGCGGGCCAGGAACTCCTTGACGCCGGTGTGTCCCCGCTTGGTGCCGCCGAGGCCGTACCCGGCCATGCCGTCCGGGTGCACCCACTCGACCTCCGGGTCCAGGGTCTGGAGCAGCGCGCCCACATCACGGGCGCGGAACGCCTGGTAGGCGCGCCGGATGAGCCGCAGATTCCGGTCGGTCGTCATTGCCGTTGCCGTTGCCGTTGCCGTTGCCGTGGTCGTCTTCGTCATTGTCGTCGCCATGCCGTCCGTCCTTGTCAGACGCGGAGGTGGTCGGGGTGCAGTGCGCGCAGCGTGCGCTCGATGCCGTCCCGCCAGCCGACCCGGCAGGGGCCGGTCAGTCGGCGCCGCAGGGCGGGGTCGAACTGGTAGGTCTCCCGGGTGACCGCACTCGGCACCAGCCGGGCCGGTACGCCGGTGAGGTCCTCGATGTGCCGGACGCAGTCCGTGATGCCGACCGGCTCGTCACCGCCCCAGTTCACCAGCGTCGCCGGGACCGACGCGGCCCGCCACAGATGCGGGACCTGGTCGACGAGGTCGTCGGTGTACAGCGGCGAGCACCAGTTCTGGCCCTCCAGCGGTACGGCGATGGGGGCGCCGGAGAGCATCTGCCGGAAGTAGAGCATCGGCACGCCGCCGTAACTGCCGGGCCCGTAGGCGATGTTGAGCCGGGCGATGGTGGTGGGCAGGTCCAGCACCCGGGCGAGGGCGCGCACCGCGCCCTCGGTGGCGAGCTTGCCCATCGGGTAGGCGGGCAGCCAGTCCGCGGCACCGTCGACCGGGTCGTCCTCGGTGTACTGGTGGTCCAGGGTCTGCCGCTTGTACAGCGCGCCCGTGGAGACGTACAGGAACGCCTCGGCGGTGCGGCAGTGGTTCATCAGGCGTCCGGTGGCGACGGCGTTGATCTCGGCGGTGGCGTTGAAGTCGCCGTCCTCGCCGCGGCGCACCGCCGCGTGCAGCACATGGGTGAAGTCCTCCGGGAGCCCCTTGAGCGCGTGCGGCGACGGGTCGGCCATGTCCCACCGCCAGGTGGTGATCCCGCGCCGGCCGAGGGCGCGTTCGACGGCCGGGTCGGCGAACCGGCCCAGGCACCACACGTCGTTGTGCTTGGCCAGCGCCTCGGCGACCGGCCGGGCGACCTGCCCGGTGCCGCCCGTGACCAGGATCTTCGCGCCGCGCAGGGGGGAGGCGGTGCCGGTGGCGGATGTCATCCCTTCCCACCCCGCCGGATCGCGATCTCGTCGGCCTCGGCGAGGCGCAGGTCCAGTTCCCGGCGCAGGATCGCCTGGAACGCGGCCACGTGCTGCGGGGCCAGCATGGTGTAGTGCTCGCCGGGCACCTCGAGGTAGTGGTTGGGTCCGGTGGTGAACGCGTCCCAGCGGCGCAGTTCGTTGTCGAGCCACTCCTGTTTGGTGCCGCGCAGCGGGATCGCGTGGAAGACGCTCATCGAGGGCACCGAACCGCTCGGCTCATAGGCGCGGCCGAGGTCGGTGAGGGAGTTGGCGAGCTCCGCCCAGGCGGCGAACCGGTCGGCGGTCAGGTCGAGTTCGGCGAGCCGGCCGGCCGGGGCGAGGGCGATGAGCCGGGCGACCTGTTCCTCGCGGGGCAGCGGGCGCAGCAGGGCCGGCAGCCGAAGGCTCTGCTTCTTGTCGATCAGGGCCAGGAAGAAGGCCAGGTTCGTCGCCGTCTCGGCGAAGTCCAGCTCCTCCATGCGGTACTTGATGTGCGGGGGCAGGTTGAAGCTGCCGACGAAGTCGACCCGCTCGCCGCGCTCGCGCAGCACCTTGGCGATCTCGAAGGCGACCGCGCCGCCGAAGGAGTACCCGGCGACCGCGTACGGGCCGTGCGGCTGGCGTCGCTGGACGGCGTCGGCGTAGGCGTCCACCATCTGTTCGAAGGTCGCGAAGGGCTTCTCGCCCTCGTCGAAGCCGCGGGCCCGCAGCGCGTAGAACGGCCGGTCGCCCGTGAAGTACTTGGCGAGGTTGACGAAGACCAGCACCTCGCCCACCCCCGGGTGCACACAGAACAGGGGGGTCTTGTGGCCGCCGGTCTGCATCGGCACCACCGGGTCGTACCCCCCGGTGCCGGATGCGGTGCCCGCGTCGAGCCGGGCGGCCAGCGCGCGGACCGTCGGCGCCCGCAGGACCGTGATGACCTCCAGGCCGCTCACCCCGAGCCGCTCGGCGACCCGGGCGCGCAGCCGCAGGATGTCCAGCGAGGTGCCGCCCAGGTCGAAGAAGTTGGCGGTGGCGCTGATCCGGTCCGGGTCGGTGTCGAACAGCTCGGCGTAGATCTCCGCGAGCACCCGCTCGGTGTCGCCCTCGGGCGCCGTGTGGCCGCCCAGCATGCGCAGCGTCAGCTCACCCACGGCCACCCGTTCGGTGTCGTACGCGCCCTCCTCCAGCCGCCGGCGCATCAGCGAGCGCTGGATCTTGCCCAGGCTGGTCTTGGGGAAGTCGTGCGGGGACAGCGGCAGTACCAGCGCGGGCCGGAAACCCCAGTGCAGGACGACGGTGCTGCGGATGGCCATGAGCACCCGGTGCAGGGCGGCCTCGGCGGTCGCGCCGGTCCCGCCGGTGCCAGGTGCCGTGCCGCTCTCGGGGACGAAGGCGATCACCAGCTGCTCGGTGTCGCTGCCGGCCGGGCGGACGGGGAACGCGGCGACGTAGGAGCGGGCGACGCCGTCGAGCGGTTCGAGCACGGACTCGATGTCGTGGCTGAAGTAGTTGACGCCATTGACGATGATGCTGTCCTTGCTGCGCCCGACCAGGGTGAGCCGGCCCTCGTCGAGCCGGCCCAGGTCGCCGCTGCGGAACCAGCCGTCGGCGGTGAACGCCTCCCGGGTGGCCGCCGCGTTGTTGTAGTACCCCCGGGTGATCATCGGTCCGCGCAGCTGGAGTTCGCCCACCCGGCCCTCGGGCAGCGGGCGGTCCGCCGGGTCGGCGATGCGGATCCCGAGGCCCTGGACCGGGGTGCCGAGACTGGCGAACTCCGCACCCCGGTCGACGTCCGGGAACCCCTTGCGGGAGTACACGCTGCCGGCGCAGGTCTCCGTCATGCCGAAGGCGGGCCACAGCGCGTCCCGTGCCAGCCCGTAGCGGGCGAGGCGGTCGAGGAACGCCTCGCCGGTGGCGACGACCACGGCCTCGCCCCCGCTGATGATGTGCCGCAGCCGGGACAGGTCCAGCCGCTCGCCGCTCGCGGACAGCCGTTCACCGGCCGCGTTGATCAGACCGAGCAGGAAGTTCGGGGTGAAGGTCATCGTCACGCCGTGCCGGGAGATCAGCCGCAGGAACTCCAGCGGGTCCCCGAGGACGACCGCCGGCTCCACGTGCAGCTGGCGGCTGCCCGTGGACAGCGGCAGCAGATGACACTCCAGCAGGGCCGCCACGTGGTCGAAGGAGACCCAGTTGAGGGTGGTGTCCCGGGTGGTGAGCCGGTGGTGACCGTTCTTGGCGGTCATGGAGGCCAGCAGGTTGGCGTGGCTGAGCAGGACCGCCTTGGCATGGCCCGTCGATCCGGAGGTCAGCACGAGTACGGCGGTGTCCTCGGGCGCCGCGCGGTGGAAGTCGTCCGCGGCGCCCACCGCGTCGGCCCGCAGTTCCTCCAGGGCGGCCACCGACAGCCCGGCCACCGGGGGGAGTTCGGCGGCCAGGGCCTCACCGGTGACGACGAGCGGCCCGCCGAGCAGGGTGTTCACATGCTCCAGCTGGGCGCTCCAGCGTTCCCGGTCGCCGTGCAGCGGGGCCATGGGGCACGGCACGAAGCCGCCGAGCACCGCCGCCCAGAACACCGGCAGGAACTCCTGGGGTCGTTCCAGGATGACGACGACCCGGTCGCCCGGCCGCAGCCCGCGGGCGCGCAGCGCGGTCAGCAGGCGGGCGGACTCGGCCAGCAGATCGGGGTACGACTGGTCCCGGCAGGGTGCGCCGGCGGGGCCGAGGCAGTAGGTGGCACCCGAGGCGGGGTGCCGGTCGGCGGCGGTCAGCAGCAGGTCGGCAAGGGAATGGGGGACGGGGCATGGAGGGGTCACGGTCGTCTCTCTCCCTGAATCCGGCGAACGCGGCGCAGACCGCGCAGGCCCGAACGTGAAGAACGCGAAGGAACGGACGGGAGGTGCGGAATGGGTGACGTAAGCGCACCGGTCGGGCTTACCCGTCGGCCGTCCGTATTTTCTTCGGACGCCGTCCGGAACGCCGATCGCTGCGGGATTTCCCGATCATGCAGGCAGTGCGGTCCAGCCGTTATTTCCCGCCATCGGACGACGGCTTCGGCGCGATCGGAAAGCGGTGCGCATGTGGCTCGTTGTCACTGGTTCACCGTAGGCTTGGCCTAGGCTCAAGTGACGTTAGAGACACGGGGGTTGGCCGGAAAGGGACAGCGATGCGACAGCGAGTGAGGGCGTGGGTCGCGGACCGTGGCGCAACCGGAAGTGGAGGGTCGACTTCGGGGACAGGGGTGTCAGTTTGCTGTCACCACTGCTGGAAGAAAACGCTGGCTGTCGGGAAAAGTAAGAGCCGCGTACCGATTAGTGCGACGGGCTTGATCTTGTTGACTGGCTGTGAGCAAACGAACTAGTGTCTGGGCCGAAACTCAACGTCCGCCCTGTCAAGAAGATTCGCTGTTAAACAGTTCTGATTTCACAGATCTTGGCGAGGGAGGCTGGGGTACACGCCGGCCGTCGGCGAGCTCTGCGCGTGCACGCGGGACCACCCACGTCTCGGGCAAACAAGGGGGAACAGTGACTGGAGCCGTCATCGACTCACCAGGCGCGAACCGAGGGCGGGAGACCGGCCCCGGGGACCACGCGGCCCACGTCGAGCAGACTCTGCTGCAGGCGCGGGCGCTCATCGAATCCACCGTCTCCATCTACCGGCAGCGCCGGCCCAGCGGATCCGACGGCACCCACACCAGCGTCGCGGTGCCGCGGGAGGCGCTCGCCCGGCTCCTCGGCGAGGCCCGCCACACGGTGTGCGTCGCACTGACCGCGGCCGACGAGTTCAGCGCCACCGTGAAGGCCCTGCTGACCGCGGCCCGCCCCGGACCCAACGTCCGGGTGCTGTGCGCCACCTCGGTCGTGGACTGCTCCCTGGCCCGGCTCAGCGCCACGGGCGGCGCCCGCTTCGAAGTACGGTGCTCGGAGGGCGAACTGCGGGACACGGTCGTGGTCGACGGCGCCCGCGCCCTGGTCCGTACGCTGCCCGGCGACGACGGCGGGGCCCAGGCCACGCTGGTCACCGACACCGCCGCCGTACGCGCCCTGGAGCTGCTCTTCGCCGGCACCTGGTCCCGCTGCCGCCGGCTCGACGACCACCTCGCCCTCGGGCCCCGGCTGCAGAGCGAACTCAGCCGCAGGATCCTGGAGCGGCTGCGCTCCGGCCAGACCGACGACGTCGCGGCCCGCGAGCTCAATGTCTCCCTGCGCACCTACCGCCGCCATGTCGCGGAGATCATGCGGGAGCTGGGCGCCAGCTCCCGCTTCCAGGCCGGAGCGCGCGCGGTGGAACTGGGACTGATGCAGCAGCGGTAACGGGAGCCGGCCGCGCCGCACACACGCCCGCCCGGCCGCGCCGTACACATCACCCGCCCGGCCGCCGACGGGCAGGGCCCGACGCGCACGACAGTACGCCCGGCGGGGAACCAACGGGGAAACGGGGAGTACGAGGTGTCCGACAGGGCTGAGGACGAACTGGAGCAGGCACTCCTCCAGGTGCAGTCCCTGATCGAGTCGACCGTGGCCATCCACCGCGATCGCAGCGTCCAGGAACAGCGAATCACCGTGATCGAGGGCGGCTACCACGCGGTGCTGCGGCAGGCACGGGAGCTCATCCGCGGGGCGACGCGGAGCATCGACATCGTCCACGCCCGCATGTCGGACGCCAGGGACGAGCCGGGCCGCGGCGAGGGAGCGGAACGGCAGCTCATCTACGGCGCGGCCGACACGGTCACGGTCCGGCTGCTGAGCAACCCCGCCCTCGTCGACGAGGAGTTCGTCCGTGAACAGCTCGGCAAGGACAGACCCGTGGCCATACGCATCGCCCGGGTACCGCCCCTGCAGGCGCTCATGGTCGACGGCACCGCCGCGCTCGTCGTCGCCGAGTCCGCGGTCGGCCGCCGGGCCTCGATGATCCGGGCCCCCGAGCTGCTGCACACCCTGGCCACCCTGTTCGAGAACGTCTGGCGCGACGCCGTGCCGGCCGGCGAGCGCATCGTCTTCGGCAACCGCGACCGCGGCGCCCTGGCCCGCCAGATACTCGCCGCCCTGTGGGCCGGTGTCACCGACGAGGTGGCCGCCCGCGACCTGGCCGTCTCGGTGCGCACCTACCGGCGTCACGTCGCCGAGATCATGGCCCTGCTCGGCGCCAACTCCCGTTTCCAGGCGGGGGTGCGCGCCGCCGAACTCGGCCTGCTGCCCCCGGCCGCACCCCCCGGCGACCGCCCGGGCCCCCGGCAGTGACCTCGCCGCTGGCAGCTTCCTGAAACCTCTGTTGCCGCCCGGCGCGCACCGACAGTTGTATGGAACGCGAGGAAGGGATTCACCCCCGCGGGGTTTTCAGAATTCCTCCCCCGGCGGCACCTGAGAATCCCCCGTTTCCGGTCCGCCGGTGTGCGGGGACCCGTGCGCTCTCACGGGTCCCCGCCCTCCCCGGTGCATTCACGCGGAAGGCGGGTCCATGAGTCGTATTCCTGTCGCCCTGCTGTTTCCAGGACAGGGAACGCAGAAAGAGGCCATGGGTGAACCCTGGCGGGAAACCCCCTCCTGGGAACTCACCCGGGACATCTCCGAGATCACCGGAGAGGACATCGCCGAACTCCTGCTGCACACCCCGGGCGAGCGGCTGCGCCGTACCGACCTGGCCCAGCTCGCCGTGTTCAGCCTCTCGGTGATCGCCCACGCCGAGGCGGTGCGCCGCGATGTGCTCGGCGGCCCGGTGGTCGCCTGCGCGGGCCACAGCCTCGGCGAGTACGCCGCCCTCGTCGCCGCCGGCGCGCTCACCGTGTCCGCGGCGGCCGCGCTGGTCGCGGAGCGGGGCCGGGCGATGCGCGAGGCCGCCGAGGCCCGCGAGGGCACCATGGGCGTCCTCGTCGCCGCACCGCTGGACGAGGTGGCCGCCCTGACCGAGCGGGTGCGGGCGGAAGGGCCCGAGATCTGGGTCGCCAATGTCAACGCCCCCGGCCAGACCGTGGTCTCCGGCTCCGCCGACGGCATCGACCGCATCGCCGCCCTGGCCCCCTCCATCGGCGCCAAGCTGATCCGGCTGCAGGTCGGCGGCGCCTTCCACAGCCCGTACATGGCTCCCGCCGCCGACACCCTGCGCACCGCCCTGAAGAACGCCCCCTTCACCCCGGCCCGGCTGCCCGTCGTGGCCAACGTGGACGCCGAGGCCCACACCGGCGACGCCGACTGGCCCGACCTCGGCACCCGCCAGCTCACCTCCCCGGTGCTCTGGGAGCAGAGCGTGCGCACCCTCGTCGCCCGCCCGCTCGGCTGCGCCCGCCTCGTCGAACTGGGGCCCGGCCGCACCCTGGCCGGGCTGGTCCGCCGGATCACCCCGGACACCGAGATCGTGTCGCTGGACGCGCCGGGCGCCCTGGACTGACCCCTCCCACGCCACAAGGAGACCAACCCACCATGGCACTTGGCACCGAAAGCATCTGGCTGCGCAGGCACGCCACCGCCGCGCCGCCCCGGCTGCGGCTGCTGTGCCTGCCGCACGCGGGCGGCTCGGCCGGCTTCTTCCACGACTGGGGGCACGCCTTCGGCGACGACGTGGAGGTCCTCGCCGCCCGCTACCCGGGCCGGCAGGAACGCATCGCCGAGGAGCCCTGCGGCAGCGTCGAGGAGCTCGCCGAGGCCCTCGCCGACGAGCTGACGCCCCTGCTGGACACCCCGCTGGCCGTCTTCGGCCACAGCATGGGCGGATCCGTCGGATACGAACTCGCGCTGCGGCTCCAGGCCCGCCACCAGGTGGCCCCCGCGCTGCTGATGGTCTCCTGCCGCAAACCGCCGCACCTGCTGACCCCGCGCACCGCCGTCCTCGCCGACGACACCGCGCTGATGGCGGAGGTCCGGCGGCTGGGCGGCACCGACGCCGCGCTGCTCGCCGACCCGGACCTGCGCGAGCTGGTGCTCCCCGCGATCCGTGCCGACTTCGCCGCGGTCGCCCGCTACACCGCCCGGCCCGGCATCCCCCTGGACTGCCCGGTGGCCGGTTACCTCGGCGCCGGCGACCCGGACATCACCGCGGACGACATGGCCGGCTGGGCCGCCGTGGCGCCGCGGGGCTTCGGCCTGACCGTGCTGCCCGGCGGCCACTTCTACCCGGTGGCCCAGCGCGACGCCCTCGTCGCGGACATCCGCGCACGGCTGGCGGCGCAGTGGTGACCACCGCGACCCGGCCCCGGCAGACCAGCGGCGTCGGCGTACTCGACAAGGCGGCGGCCCTGCTGGACATCGTCGAGGGCGGCCCCGCCACCCTCGGCGATCTGGTCACCTTCAGCGGCCTGGCCCGGCCGACCGTGCACCGCCTCGCCGTCGCCCTGGAGCGGCTCGGCCTGCTCACCCGCGACCGGCACGGCCGCTGGGTGCTCGGCCCCCGCCTCGACGCCACCGCCATCGGAGTGCACAACGACCGGCTGGCCGGCGCCGCCGGACCGGTCCTCGCCGAACTGCACTCCGGGACCGGCCTGGACGCCCGGCTCTACCGCCGCCGCGAGGGCCTGCAGATCTGCGTCGCCGCCAGCGTCGGGCCGGCCGGCCGGACCGGTGCGGTGCCCGTCGGCGCCATCCGGCCCGCCTCCGCCGGACCGATCGCCCAGGTACTGCTCGCCTGGGCGGAACCCGGCGAGCTGTCCCAGGCGCTGAACTCGGCCCGGTTCACCGCGGCTCAGCTCACCGTCGTACGCCGGCGCGGCTGGGCCTACGGACCCGATCCCGTGCCGCCCGGCAGCGTCTCCTACGCCGTACCGGTGTGCGCCGGGGACGGCCGGATCGCCGCGGCGCTCGCCCTGACGGGACCCGCCGCGCGCATGCCCGAGGCGCCCACGCGCCGGCTCGGCGGTGCCATGTTCGACGCGGTGGCCGGCCTCACCGACGCCTTGCTGCGGCTGCGCGCGGATTTCCACCCGGCCGGACCGGATACCGCCTGAATTCCCTTGCCGCACTGGCAGGTTGTTGCAGCCGCCATTGTGCCGGCACCGGCTCCGCCCGCACCATTCCCATGCCGATCAAAAATACGCCGCACCGACATTCGGCGGCCTATTCGAAAAAGGGGTAAGAGCGTGACCACTGCCACGCGCGACGAGCGTCTGGAAACCATCAAGGAAATCGTCTGCGACATTCTCGAGATCGAGGAGGACGAGGTCACCGAGACCAGCCTCTTCAAGGAGGAGCACAACGCCGACTCGCTGCGCGCCATCGAGATTCTCGCCGCCCTGGAGAAGGAGTTCGGCGTCGTCATCAACCAGAGCGAACTGCCCCGCATGGTGAACCTCAAGGGCGTCTACGAGGTCGTCGCGGAGCCGGCCGGCTGGTAGTCGAACCGCGCACGCGGACTGGGAGGTTGGCATGACGACGGCAGTGAGCGGCCCCGGCCGGAAACGGCCGGAGCGGCACCGGGTGGTCCTCACCGGACTCGGGGTGGTCTCCAGCATCGGACTCGGCGCGAAGGAGTTCCTCCAGGGACTCCGTGCGGGCCGCAGCGGTGCCCGGCCCATCACGGTGTTCGACACCGAGGGCTTCACCCACGCGAACGGGTGCGAGATCTCGGAATTCGACCCGCGGGACTGGATCAGCACGCTCGACGTGGAACAGCTCGGCCGGGCCGCGCAGTTCTCGACGGCGGCTGCCCGGATGGCCCTCCAGGACTCCGGTCTCGACCTGGCCTGGCTGCGCGCCCGGCGCGGGCTGATCTCCATCGGCACCACCGACGGCGAGAGCTACGACCTCGACCAGCTGGTCGAGCACGAACTCGCCCACGGCACAGGAACGTTCGACCCCGCGGCCGCCCGGCGGGTGCCGGCCGGGCGGCTGTCGGTGGCCATCGCCCAGGAACTGGGCCTGAGCGACGTGGAGGCGCTCACCATCCCCACCGCCTGCTCGGCGGGGAACTACGCCATCGGCTACGGCTTCGACGCCGTCAGCTCCGGCGAGGCGGACTTCGCCTTCTGCGGCGGCGCCGACGCCATGTGCCGCAAGACCTTCACCGGCTTCTACCGGCTCGGCACCATCGCCCCGGACCGCTGCCAGCCCTTCGACATCGACCGCAAGGGCATCCTGACCGGAGAGGGCGCCGGCGTGCTGGTCCTGGAGCGGCTCGAGACCGCCCTGGAGCGCGGCGCCATCATCTACGCCGAGGTGCTCGGCTACGGCCTCAACTGCGACGCCCACCACCAGGTGGCGCCCGACCAGGACAGCGTCGCCGATCTCATGCGGCTCGCCCTGGACAACGCCGGCGTCGCCCCGCACGAGGTGGACCTCATCTCGGCCCACGGCACCGGCACCAAGGCCAACGACATCACCGAGGCGGGCGCCATCCGCCAGGTCTTCGGAGACACCCCGCCCCGCACCGTCTCCATGAAGTCGATGCTCGGCCACAGCATGGGCGCGGCCAGCGCGCTCGGCGCCATCGGCTGCGCCCTGGCCATCACGAACCGCTTCATCCCGCCCACCATCAACCACGTCACCACCGACCCCGAGTGCGACGTCGACTGCGTGCCGAACCAGGCGGTGGAGGCCGACCTGAGGATCGTCCAGAACAACGGTCTGGCCTTCGGCGGCAACAACGCGGCGGTCCTGCTCGGCCGGTACGAGGCCGACGGCAGCGACCGCACCCGCAGCACCGACAGCACCGGCGACATGGTCGACGCGATCGACGCGATCAGGGAGGCGTCATGACGAACCGTCCCATCGTAGGCATGGGTGCGGTCGCCGCCACCGGCCGCGGTGTCGACGAACTCTTCGACGCGCTGTGCCGCGGCACCAGCGGCCGCGCCGCACTGCGCGGCTTCGACCGCAGCAGATTCCGCGCCCAGCACGCCTACGAGGTCGACGACCGGCCCGTGACCGGCCGGGACATACCCGGCCGGGCGACTCGGCTGCTGCTGGACGCGGTCGGCCAGGCCGCCGCCGACGCCGGCCTCGGCGAGGACCTCAGCGGCATCCCGGTACTGGTCGGGACCGGCCTGAGGGAGCTGCGCTCGCTGGAGCTGTGGTGGCGCGACGGCTCACCCTTCGCCGACTCCGGGCTGTACTTCGGCACCGGACTGCGCGAACGCTTCAACGCCGACATCACCCACACCTTCTCCAACGCCTGCTCCGCCTCCCTGTACGCGCTCGCGCTCGCCTCCGACCTGCTCGACCAGCAGGGGGAGGGCGCCCCCGACACCGTGATCGTCGCGGGTGTCGACGTGCTGACCGAGTCCATGTACGGGCTGCTGGAGCGCGTCCACCCAGAGCCGCCGGACCGGGTACGGCCGTTCGACCGCAACCGCACCGGCGTGCTGATGGGTGACGGCGCCGCCGCCGTCGTCCTGCGCCGCACCGACGACGGCACCCGCCCGGTCCACGGACGGCTGCGCGGCGTCGCCGTCAACTGCGACGCCTACCACGTCACCGCGCCGTCCCCGGACGGCATCGCCCAGGCCATGCGCACCGCCCACCGGATCGCCGGCGTCAAACCGTCCGACATCGACCTGGTGATGCTGCACGGCACCGGCACCCTGCTCAACGACGAGGCCGAGGCCGCCGCCCTGCGGGACGTGCTCGGCGAGGACGCCTCCGCGCCGCTGATGACCGCCGTGAAGTCCATGACGGGCCACACCTCCGGCGCCTCCGGGCTGATCAACCTGATCGTGGGCGTCCGTGCCCTGCAGGAGGGCCGGGTGCCCCCGACGGTGGGCCTGGACGACCCGGTCGACGAGGCCGCGCCGTTCCGCTTCGTCACCGGCGAGGCCGCCACGGGCCGCGAACTGACCGTGGCCCAGCTCAACGCCTTCGGATTCGGCGGCATCAACGCCGTGGCCCTAGTGGAGGGGACCCGATGACTGACGCGACCACCCAAACCGCCGTGGTGGTCTCCGGCGCCGCCGTACTCCTGCCCGGCGCCGACACCGTACGGGCCCTGGTGGACGGACCGGCCCCCGGCGGCGCCCCCGTCGAACCGGCCGAACACGTCGGCCGCAAGGGACTGCGCTACAAGGACCGGGCCACCCAGCTCGGCTACGCCCTGACCGCCGCCGCCCTCGGGGACGCCGGACTGCTCGGCGCGGACGGCCTGACGGTGCCTGCCGAGACCACCGGCATCGTCGCCAGCTCCAACTTCGGCAACCTGGACACGGTGGCCCGGGCCCTCGACACCATCCGCGAGGAGACCGTCACCGCCACCAGCCCGATGGACCTGCCCAACGCCTCCAGCAACGTCATCGCCTCCTCCGCGGCCATCCGCTACGGGCTGCGCGGCCCGAACCTGATGGTCTGCAACGGCGAGACGTCCGGCCTGGACGCCGTGCACTGGGCGGCCACCATGATCGCCGCCGGCCGGGCCGAGCGGTTCCTGGTGCTCGGCGTCGAACCCGACAACGAGGTCGTACGCCGGCTGCTGGGCGGCCGCCGCGCCGTCGACGGCGGGGCCGCCCTCGTCCTGGAGGCCCGCACCGCCGCCACCGAACGCTCCGCCACCGTCCGCGCCGTACTCGGCCCCTACCGCAGGGCGGCGGACGAACCGCGCGGGACGGCGGGCCACTGGGAGCCGCCCGCACACCTCGGCAGCGCCTCCGGTGCGTACGGGGTGCTGCAGGTCGCCGCCGCCGTCGGCTGGTTCGACGCGGGCCGGCGCGAGCCGGTGCGGGCCGTGGCCGGGGGCCCGGACCACGACGCCGGGGCGGGCCTGCTGCTGCTCGCGCCCGAAGCGGCCGCAGTGCCCGGAGCGCCCGACGCGACCGAACCGGCCGAAGCGGCCTGACTCCGGCGAGGAACCGGCGAGCAACCGGCGACGAACCGGCGAGGAGAAGATCCCGGTGAACACTCATATCGACCTGCGACCCGTCTCCGTCGAACAGCGCACCGACGGCAGTGGCCCCCGCGTCCTGCTGCTGCACGGCCTGGCGGCCAACGACACCGTCTGGGACCACACCCTGCCCCTGCTGCCGCCCGGGTGGCGCCTGTGGACCGCCCGGCTGCCCTGGCGCACCGAGACCATCGCCGACTGGGGCGAGCAGCCCAACCTGCGCGGCCGGCTCGCCCAGGCCCTGACGGCCGTGCCCGGCGGCGCCGAGGTGGTGGTCGCCCACTCCATGGCGGCCAACGTCCTGCTGGACCTGCTCGACCAGACGCGGCGGGGCGGTGTCGACGCCCTGCGCCGCTTCGGCATCCGCGTCCTCGTCCTGGTGTCGCCCTTCTACCGGGGCGCCGCCGAGGAGTTCGACTGGAACACCATCAGCTACTACCTCAACGACTTCCATCTGATCATGGAGGAGGGGATCCGCGTCCACTCGGGCGGCCGGCTCCCCACCGACGTCCAGCAGGCCATGGGCGTACGGGTGCGCGACCGGGTCGGCCCGCACGGCTGGCTGCGCTTCTTCGACCTCTACCTGCGCACCCCCGCGCTGGAGACCGGCCGGATCACCGTGCCCACCCTGGTCCTGGGCGGCGAGACCGACTTCGCCGCCCGCCCCGAGGAGAGTCTCGCGCTCGCCCGGGCACTGCCCGACGCCACCGCCCGCATCCTGCCCGGCTGCGGACACTTTCCGATGCTCGAGGCGGCCGAGGACTTCGCCGCCGAGGTGAGCAGCTTCGTCAACTCGACCCTGGGCCTCCCGCCGCACGCGGGAGCCGCCCCTGTCCCCGCCCTGGAGCCCCAGCGATGACCCTCGTCACGGACACCGCCGTCAAGGCACTGCTCACCACCGCCACCACCACGCAGGTGCGCCCCCGCTACGAGGGCTCCAACATCTGCACCTGGATCGGCTTCAAGCACGTCAACTACCTGGTCGAGGAAGCCGTACTGGACCACTTCCGGCAGGCCGGGCTGCCCGCCCGCGCGCTGTACGAGGAGCACGGCCTCGGCCTCGACCTGGTCTCGATCGACACCCGCATCCTGCACGCCTTCCACATGGACGACCAGGCCGAGGCGCAGGTCGTGCCCTGGACCAAGGACGACGACACCACCCTCGGGTTCAAGGTGACCGTCCAGGTCGAGCGCGACGGCGAGATCCACAAGGCCGTCACCTCCAAGGTCCGCGTCTCGCTGCGCATGGACACCTACCTGGAGGCGGCAGGCGAGGTGCCCGAGCAGCTCGCCCGGTTCGCCGTCGCCCGCCTCGGCGACGACCTGGAGCGCGAGCCGGCCGCCGCGGCCCCGGCCGAGGAGAAGATCCTCGCCGCACTCACCGCAGGGCAGAACGCCTACGCGTGGAAGTGGAACATCCCCTACCCCTACTGCCACTTCACCGAGCGCATCCAGATGTCCGGCTACCTCCGGCTCATGGAGGAGGGCAAGGACCGCTTCGTCGCCGACCGCGGCATCTCCATCAAGACCCTGCTGGACGACCGCCGCTGGATCCCCGTCGTGCCCCGCTCCGACATCCGCATCCTCGACGAGGCGCTGATGGAGGAGGACCTGTACACCGTCTACACGGTGGAGGAGGTCTTCAAGGACTTCACCTACACCTCCCGCATGGACTGGTACGTGCTGCGCGACGGCAAGCTGGTCAAGACCGCCACCGGACGCATCGTCCACGGCTACGCCCTGATCGAGAACCGCAGGGACTGGAAGCTGGTCAACTTCGACCAGCGCGTCCTGGACGCCCTGCACGGGGCCGCCCCGAACGGCAAGGCGCCGCAGGCGTGAGGGAGCAGGCGGTGCACGGCACCGACTGGGAGAGCAGCGCTCCGCGGCTGCTGCTCATCGAGAGCCAGGGACGCGCGGCCGCGGACACCGGTTTCCGGCGCGACGCGGTCACCCAGGTGATCACCGGGCAGTCCGCCCTGCTCTTCCTGGTCCAGGACGGCGTCGTGCTCGCGGTGCCGGGCAGCGACGCCGACCTGGACCGGTTCCAGAAGGAGGGCGGGGTGCTCGCGGCGGACAGTTTCTCCCTCGCCCAGCACGGGCTGGACACCGCGGGTCTCAGGCCCGAGCTGCGCGTCGTCGGCATGGACGTGGTCGCGGGCTGGATCCTCGATCCGGCGGTCCGGGTGGTGTGGCATTAAGTGGCCAGGCAGATTCCGCACACCGATGTGCTCCTCACGCTCATGGGCGCGCCGCACGCCGGCGACCAGGTCACCAGCGCGCTGCGGCTCACCCAGGCGCTGCTGGAGCGCGGCGCCGCCGTCCAGGTGTGGACCTGCGGGTACGCCACCCTGCTCACCCAGCGGGGCCAGGACCCGGACAAGCCGCGCAACCTGGCCGACTGGAACCGGAGTCACCCGTCGCTGCCCGGCCTGGCCGAGGAGCTGCTGGACGCCTTCCCGGACCGGCTGCACTGGTACGGCTGCCGGTTCTGCAGCGACGACCGGGGCGTGGCGGAGCACCTGCCCCAGGTCGTGCTCCGCCCGCCGGCCGGCTACGCCGCGAACGTCGCCGCCGCCGACAAGACACTGCTGATCGGGGTGATCTGATGACCGATCAGGCCAGTTCGGATCAGCGGGTGCTGGCGATCGTGGAGCGCGGCTACCGGGGCGCCCTGGACAAGCAGTTCTTCGACGAGCTGTACCTCGCCACCGAACTGCACCGCCAGCTCGGCGGCCTGGACATCCTGCTGCGCGGCACGGCCGTCGGCTACGCGCTCGACGCACCGCCGCCACCGGCCCTGCGCATCGGCGCCCGCACCGTCGACACCCTCACCGACCCCCGCGCGGGACTGCGCGTGCTGCTCGACGCGGGAGTCGGCGTCTGGGTCGAGGAGCCCGCCCTCGCGGCACTCGGCTCCCCGCGCCCGCCGCTCGCCGGCATCCGGCTGGCCCGGGACGGCGAAGTGGCCGCGCGCTGGGGGGAGTACCGGATGGTCTTCTTCCTCTGACCTGCCCGACCCCCGGCTTCCAGGACCCCGAGCCCTTCGCCCCGCCTCCTTCGCTTCGCACTCTTCGACGGAAAGGACCACGTGACGGTCATGACCACTCTCGTCACGGACACCGGGCACCCGGTGATCACCGCATGGTCGGCCGTGTCGCCGTACGGCATCGGCAGGGACGCGTACGCCGCGGGTCTGCGCGAGCGGCGCCCCACCGTCACCGGCCTCGGTCCCGAGCACGGCACCACCCCCGACGGCGCCGGCTGCGTCGTGCCCGCCTTCGGCGTCCGCGAGGTGCTCGGCAAGAAGGGCACGCGCTCCATGGACCGGGTCACCGGGCTGGCGGTCACCGCCGTCGGCGCACTTCTCGACGACGCCGAGCGCAACCGGGCCGTGGGCACCGGCGAGGGCGCCGCGTTCACCCTCGGCACCACCACCGGCAGCGCCCAGTCGATGATGGACTTCACCCGGGACTCGCTGACCGGCGAGAAACCCTTCTTCGTCGACCCGGCGCGCTTCCCCAACACCGTGATGAACTGCGCCGCGGGGCAGAGCGCCATCTGGTACCAGCTCAAGGGCCCCAACGCGACCATCGCCGGTGGCCGCGCCGCGGGCCTGCACGCCCTCAACTACGCGCGCCGGCTGCTGGGTTCGGGGCGTGCCCGTACCGTGCTGTGCGGGGCGGCCGAGGAGTTCTCACCGGCCCGCGCCTGGCTGGAGCACCACTGCCTCGACAGCGCTGACGGCACCGACGGGGCGGTCCCGCCGCTCGGCGAGGGGTGCGCGATGCTCCTGGTCGAACCGCGGGCCCTCGAGGGCGCCGGACAGCCCGTGCTCGCCGAGATCCTCGCCGTCGAGCTGGGTGTCGTCCTCGACGGCGCCGACCCGGGCCCGGCCCTCGTGACCTGCCTGCGCTCGGCGCTGCACCGGGCCGGCGCCACACCCGCCGACGTGGCGGCCGTCGCCCGCTCCGGCGCGCCCGGCCGAGCGGGCGGTGCCGAGACCGAGGCGGTGCACGAGGTGCTCGGCACCGCGGGCCCCGCCGATCTGACACCCGCCCCGCTGATCGGCGACACGGGCGCCGCCGCGGCCGCCTTCCAGGCCGCCGCCCTCCTCGCGTTCGCCGCGGACCGGCCGGAACAGGCGGCCGGCCGCATCGGCGTGATCACCTCCGTGGACCGCACCGGCACCGTCGGCTGCGCCCTGCTCCGGCTGCACTGAACCCCCGATTTTTCCCGCCCGCTTCCCGAACGTGCCGAAAGGACCCCGACCGTGCTGGACAAGGAAGAACTGCGCGCCCTCGTGGCGCAGGTGCTCGACGTCGACGTCGCCGAGGTGACCGACGACGCCCGGTTCGTCGACGACCTGGAGGTCGACTCCCTGATGGCCCTCGAGGTCGTCGTGATCCTGGAGAAGAAGTACGGCATCAAACTGCCCGAGTCCGACCTGAAGCAGATCGTCACCCTGCAGAGCGCCTACGACCTGCTGCTCGGCAAGCTCGGCATGGCGCGGGTGGCCTGATGACCGGCGCCAGTCCGCTCGCGGGGGCCGTGGAGGTGCTCCCCGGCGACGGGGAGTTCGCCACCGCGGCCCGCTTCACGGTGGACGCCGCCGAGACCGTGCTGCCCGGCCACTACCCCGGCTTCCCGATCTTCCCCGGTGTCTGCCTCGTGGAGTGCACCCACCAGGGCGCCCTGGCCACCGCGCCCGACGGCGCCAAGGGCGGCGCGCTGGCCGCCGTGGAGTCGACCCGGTTCACCGGACCGGTCTTCCCCGGCGACCGGGTGGACATCGCGATGGCGTGGAAGCGGACCCCGGACGGCGACTGGCAGTGCCGGGCCCGGCTCAGCACCGCGCGCGGACCGGCCGCGAGCGTCCGGCTGCGCTATGCCCGCCGGCCGGAGCGGGAGGCGGCGGCATGACCGGTCAGCGCGAGATCCGGGCCCGGCTGCCGCACCGCTTCCCGATGCTGCTGGTGGACCGGCTCGTCGACGTCGTCCCCGGCGAGCGGCTGGTCGCCCTGAAGGCGGTCACCTGCAACGAGCCCTGGTACGAGAAACTCGGCCCCGAGACCCCCGACGAGGACTTCGCCTACCCGCCCGCGCTCCTGGTGGAGTCCTGGTGCCAGGCCGCCGGTGTCCTCGCCACCTGGGACGCCCCCAACCCGGACGTGCTGGGCGGCCAGGTGATGCTCTTCGGCGGGATGACCGGTGTCGCCTTCCACCGCCCGGTGCTGCCCGGCGAGGTCCTGGAGCACCGGGTCCGGCTGGAGCGCAGGGTCGACGACACCGTGCTGTTCGAGGGGGAGTGCCGCTCCGCGGGCGAGCCGGTGATGACCGTGGAACGCATCGTCATGGCCTTCCGCCCCGCCTCCGCACTGCGCCCCGACGGCGTCTGACACGCCCTCACGAAAGAGACATCCATGACCGACAGCACCAACCGGGTGGCGCTCGTCACCGGCGGGTCGCGCGGCATCGGGCGGGCCACCGTCCGCGCGCTGGCCCGCGACGGCTTCGACGTCGCCTTCTGCTACCGCTCGGACGACACCGCGGCCCGCACCCTGGAGAAGGAGGGCGAGGAGTTCGGCGCCCGGGTCACCGGCACCCGCGTGGACGTCGCCGACGCCGCCGCCGTACGGACCTGGGTCGAGGCGACGGAGGCGGACCTGGGCGCCCTCGACGCCGTCGTCACCGCCGCCGGCATCACCCGCGACAACCCCCTCGTCCTCATGGCGGACGACCAGTGGCGGCAGGTG
This sequence comes from Streptomyces sp. NPDC001709, assembly GCF_053596375.1. Lineage (NCBI taxonomy): Bacteria > Bacillati > Actinomycetota > Actinomycetes > Kitasatosporales > Streptomycetaceae > Streptomyces > Streptomyces sp. NPDC001709. The sequence goes on from NZ_JBSFGB010000034.1 coordinate 87,311, forward strand.
ATGGACACCAACCTGGACGGCGTCTACCACGTCTGCCGTGCCGCGGTCTTCGGCATGATGAAGCGCCGCGCCGGAGCCGTCGTCAACATCTCCTCCGTCGCCGGGGTCTACGGCCACGCCACCCAGACCAACTACTCCGCCTCCAAGGCCGGGATCATCGGCTTCTCCCGGGCCCTGGCCAAGGAGACCGGGCGCGCGGGCATCCGGGTCAATGCGGTCGCCCCCGGCTTCATCGACACCGACATGGTCGCCGAGATGAACGACAAGGCCCGGGGGGAAGCCCTCGCCGCCATTCCGCTGCGCCGCATGGGCACCGCCGAGGAGGTCGCCGACCTGGTCGCCTACCTGGTCTCGGACCGGGCTGCGTACATCACCGGCGCGGTGCTGCAGATCGACGGCGGCATCACCCTCTGAGCCCGCGGCCGGCCCGGCCCCGGCTCCCGACCCGAACCACCCTTGCACCCACGACAGTTGGAGGCGGTGATGGCACGACGCGGACCGCGCTGGTACTTCTCCTTCCGCAGCCCCTACTCCTGGATGGCTTACCGGGACCTGCTGGACCACTACCCGGACGTCGCCGACCGGATCGAGTGGCTGCCGTTCTGGGAGCCCGACCAGCCGGCCCTGGACGAGCTGGAGCGCGGCAACGTCAAACTGCCGTACGTCCCCATGTCGAAGGAGAAACACCTGTACATCCTCCAGGACGTGCGCCGCCTCGCCCGGGCGCGCGGTCTGGAGATGGTCTGGCCGGTGGACCCCGCGCCGCGCTGGGAGGTCTCGCACCTCGCCTATCTCGCCGCCGAGGCTCTCGGCGCCGGGCGCGCGTTCATCGCCGAGGCCTACCGGGCGCGCTGGGAGCGCGGCGAGGACATCTCCGACCCCCGCACGATGGCCCGTATCGGCCGGGGCATCGGCGTCGATCCCTTCGCCCTGGAACACGCGCACAACGACCCCGCCATTCGGGAGAAGGGGCTTCAGGCGCTGAACTCACTGCACCGGGACGGGGTGTTCGGCGTTCCCTTCTTCATCGTCGGATTCGACAAGTACTGGGGGGTCGACCGGCTGCCCGGATTCATCGAATCGGTGCGGTCGAAGGCCGCTGCCTGACCGTCACGTAAAGCAGCGTAAAGCCCCGTAGAAAAGCAGAGCAGTCGCAGAGAAAGGCGGACAGAGCCATGGCCACGAATCCCTTCGAGGACGACGGCGCACGCTACTACGTACTCATCAACGACGAGGGCCAGTACTCCCTGTGGCCCGCGTTCGCCGAGGTGCCGGCGGGCTGGACCGTGCGGCACGGCGCGGCGGACCGGCAGGAGTGCCTCGACCACATCAACGAGCACTGGACGGACATGCGGCCGGCCAGTCTGGTCCGCTCCATGGGCGGCTGACCGGGGCGCACCCGGCAGGCCCCGAACGGGCGTTGGCAGTTGTCTGCCAACGCCCGTTCCGTGTTTCCGGGCCCGGTTGGCAGGTTGATGCAGTGGGCGTTGTCGGCGAATTCCGGTGGATGCGAGAGTTCAATCCGTTCCCCGGAACCACTGCCCGAGGATTTTCGCTGAAGTTGTCTGCTAGGGGTGGATGAGAATCATGCTTGGAGACGGTATACCGCTGACCGCGGCCCAGGCCGGAATCTGGTTCGCCCAGCAGCTGGACCCCGAGAACCCGATCTACAACGCGGCCGAATACCTGGAGATACGCGGGAACATCGACGCCGACGTCTTCGAGGAGGCTCTGCGCCGCCTCGTGCGGGAGGCCGAGGCACTCAGGATGCGGGTCGTCGAGGACGGCGAGGGCCTGTGGCAGATCGCCGACCCCGACCCCCGGTGGACGCTTCAGCGGCTGGACCTGCGGCACGAGGAGGACCCGGAGACGGCGGCCGAGCGGTGGATGCGCGAGGCCCTCGCCGAGCCCGTCGACCCGCGCCACGACCTGCTGTTCCGCTTCGCGCTGCTGCGGGTGGCCACCGACCGGTACCTGTGGTTCTACCGCTACCACCACGTGACCGTGGACGGCTTCGCCGTCGCCCTGCTCGCCCGGCGCGCCGCCGACCTGTACACCGATCTCGCCGCCGGCCGGGAACCGGAGCCGAGCGGATTCGGGGCCGTCGCCGACCTGGTCGCGGCCGACGCCGAGTACCGCTCCGGTGAACGCTTCGCCGCCGACCGCGAGTTCTGGGGCGAGCGGCTCGCCGGCTGCCCCGAGCCGGCCGGACTGTCCGACCGTACGCCGGCGATGGCGCACGGACTGGTCCGCCGTACGTCCTTCCTGACCACGGACAGCCTGGAACGGCTGCGGGACACCGCCCGCGAGGTGGGCGTGACCTGGCCGGCCACGATGATGACCGCCGCGGCCCTGTACCTGCAGCGCTCCACCGGAGCCGACGAGGTGGTCCTCGGCGTCCCCGTCTCCTGCCGCCTCGGCCGCGCCGCCTGCTCCGTGCCGGGCATGGTCTCCAACGTGGTGCCGCTGCGCGTGCCCGTCACCCAGGACCTGACCCTGGCCGACCTCCTCACACAGGTCTCGGCGGAACTGCGCGCGGTGATGAAGCACCAGCACTACCGGTACGAGGACCTGGTGCGCGACCGCAACCTGCTGGGCGGCGGCGGACGGCTCACCGGCCCCGAGATCAACATCATGATGTTCGACTACGGGCTCACCTTCGGTGACGCCCCCGCCGTCGTGCACAACCTCTCCATCGGCCCCTCCGACGACCTCTCGCTGATCGTGTACGAGCGCTCCGACGGCCGCGGCCTCCAGGTCGACTTCGACGCCAACCCCGCCCTGTACTCCGGCGCGGAGATCGCCGCCCACCAGCACCGCTTCATCGGCTTCCTGCAGCGGCTGGCCGCCTCGGGCCCCGACACCCCCGTCGGACACATCGACCTCCTGGACCCCGCCGAGCACGACCTGGTGGTACGGGCCCACAACGACACGGCGCACCCCGTACCGGACACCACCCTGACCGAGCTGCTCGAACAGCAGGCCAGGCGCAGCCCGCAGGCCACGGCGCTGCGCTTCGAGGACAGCACGCTGACCTACCGCGAGCTGCACGCCCGCGCCGACCGGCTCGCCCACCTGCTGCGCGCGAGCGGCGTCGGCCCGGAGAGCCTGGTGGCACTGGCCGTGCCCCGCTCCGTGGAGCTGGTCACCGCCCTGCTCGCGGTCGTCAAGGCGGGCGCCGCCTATCTGCCCGTGGACCCCGGCTACCCGGCCGAGCGCATCCGGTTCATGCTCTCGGACGCACGGCCCGCGCTGCTGCTGACCACCGCGACGACGGCGGCGGGACTGCCCGGCGAGCTGTCCGTGCCGCTCCTCGTCCTGGACGCCGACGACACCGCGGACCGGCTCGCCGCCCAGCCCGGCACCCGGCCCGCCGGCCCCGCACCGGCCGGCGACCACCCGGCGTACGTCATCTACACCTCCGGCTCCACCGGCCGCCCCAAGGGTGCCGTCGTCCCCCACCGGGCCATCGCCAACCGGCTGCTGTGGATGCAGGACCGGTACGGGCTCGGCGCCGACGACCGCGTCCTGCAGAAGACGCCCGCCGGATTCGACGTCTCCGTCTGGGAGTTCTTCTGGCCGCTGATCACCGGCGCCACGCTCGTCGTCGCCCGCCCCGAGGGGCACAAGGACCCCCGGTACCTGGCCGAGCTGATCCGCGCCGAGCGGATCACCACCACCCACTTCGTCCCCTCCATGCTCCAGGTCTTCCTGGAGGAACCCGCCGCCGCGCACTGCACCGGACTGCGCCGGGTGATCTGCAGCGGCGAGGCGCTCCCCGAGGAGCTGCAGAACCGCTTCTTCCGGGTGCTGCCCCGCGTCGGGCTGTACAACCTGTACGGCCCCACCGAGGCGGCCGTCGACGTCACCTGCTGGGAGTGCGCACCCGGCGCCGGAGCCGTGCCCATCGGCCGCCCCATCTGGAACACCCGTACCTACGTCCTCGACCCCGCCCTGCGCCCGGCCGCGCCCGGCACCCCCGGAGAGCTCTACCTCGCCGGCGTCCAGCCGGCCCGCGGCTACCTCGGCCGGCCCGGCCTGAGCGCCGAGCGGTTCGTCGCCGACCCCTACGGCCCGCCCGGCTCGCGCATGTACCGCACCGGCGACCTCGCCCGCTGGAACGACGACGGCGCACTCGTCTACCTCGGCCGCACCGACGACCAGGTCAAGATCCGCGGCCTGCGCATCGAACTCGGCGAGATAGAAGCCGTCCTCGCCCGGCACCCCGGCATCCGCCACACCGCCGTCGTCACCCGCGAGGACCAGCCGGGCGAGCAGCGGATCGTCGCCTACCTCGTACCGGCCGACGGCACCGGACCCGACACCGGCGAACTGCGCCGCGAACTGGCCGGACACCTCCCGGACCACATGATCCCCGCCGCCTTCGTCAGCATCCCGGAGCTGCCCGTCACCCCCAACGGCAAACTGGACCGGCGCGCGCTGCCCGCCCCCGACCGCACCGCCGGCACCGGACGCGCCCCCGGCAGCCCGCGCGAGGAACTGGTCTGCCACCTCTTCGCCGATGTGCTCGGCCTGCCCCGCACCGGCATGGACGACAACTTCTTCGCCCTGGGCGGCCACTCCCTGCTCGCCACCCGCCTGGTCAACCGGATCCGCGAGACCTTCGGCGCCGAACTGACCATCCGCAGCATCTTCGAGGCCCCCACCCCGGCCCTCCTCGCGGCCAGGATCGCGGGCGGCGACCGGCACGAGGACCCGCTCGACGTGGTGCTGCCGCTGCGCCCGCACGGCAGCCGCCCCGCCGTCTTCTGCGTGCACCCGGCCGGCGGGCTCGGCTGGTGCTACGCCGGACTCATCCGCCACCTCGACCAGGACGTCCCCGTGTACGCCCTCCAGGCCCGCGGCCTGGACGGCACCGGACAACTGCCCGGCTCCTTCCACGAGATGGCCGCCGACTACATCGAGCAGATCCGCCGGATCCAGCCGCACGGCCCCTACCACCTGCTCGGCTACTCCTCGGGCGGGATCGCCGCCCACGTCATCGCCTGCGCCCTCAAGGCCGCCGGCGAGGAGGTCGGGCTGCTCGCCATCCTCGACACCTACCCCGGGCAGACCCTCGCCGAGCTGGGCGAACAGGAGATCCTCGCCGACCTGCTGCGCTGGGTCGGATACGACCGCCGCTACCTCGGCAAGAAGCCGCTCCGGCACGACAAGGTCGTCCAGATCCTGCACAGGCTCGGCAGCTCCCTCGCCAGCCTGGAACCCCGGCACATCGAGGCCATCGGCCGGGTGTACGCCAACGGACGGGACCTCGTCCACGAGTTCGTGCCCGACCGGTTCGACGGCGATGTCACCGTCCTGGTCGCCTCGCTGGACAAGGTCGACATCTCACCCACCCCGGAGACCTGGCGCCCGTACGTGGGCGGCGACATCACCGCCCACCACCTGGAGCGCAGCCACAACGACCTGATGAAGCCCGCGGCCCTCGCCGAGATCGGCCGGATCCTCGCGGCCGAGCTGCGGCGCATCGACGCCGCGGTCCCCGAGCCGTCCACGGCCGGCGTCTGACCCGACCGACCGCGCAACCGACAGCCATTCAAGGGTGGTTACCACGATGAACGACACCCCGCGCGCCGTGCCGGACGCCGACCCGACGGAGCTGATCGAGGCCCAGGCCGCCCGGACCCCGCACGCCACCGCCGTGCTCTTCGAGGGACAGCGCCTCAGCTACGCCGCGCTCAACGCGCGCGCCAACCGCCTCGCCCGGGCGCTCGTGGCCCGCGGCGCCGGCCCCGAAGCGCTGGTGGCCGTCAGCCTGCCGCGCTCCCCCGACCTGCTCGTCGCGCTGCTGGCCGTACTCAAGTCCGGTGCCGGATACGTGCCGCTGGACCCCGACTACCCGGCCGAACGCGTCCGCTACATCCTCGACGACGCACAACCCGCCCTGCACCTCGACCCCGAACGGCTCGCCGCCGCCGAGGCGGAGGCGACCCGGCTCCCCACCGGCGACCTCACCGACGCCGACCGCCTCGCCCCGCTGCGACCCGCCCACCCCGCCTACACGATCTACACCTCCGGCTCCACCGGCCGCCCCAAGGGCGTGCTCATCACCCGCCGGAACATGCTCAACTTCCTGCTCTCCATGGCGGACCGCTTCCCCCTGACCGGCCGGGACCGGCTGCTCGCGGTGACCACCGTCGCCTTCGACATCGCCGTCCTCGAGCTGTACCTGCCGCTCATGACCGGAGCCGCGGTGGTCCTCGCACCCCGGGACACCGTCATCGACCCCGCCCGGCTCGCCGCGCTCGCCACCGCGAGCGGCACCACCGTCCTGCAGGCCACCCCCTCGCTGTGGCAGGCCCTGACGGCCGAACGGCCCGACGCCGTACGGAACCTGCGGATGCTGGTCGGCGGCGAGGCGCTGCCGCCGTCGCTCGCCGCCACGATGACCGCGCTCGGCGCGGAGGTCACCAACCTGTACGGACCCACCGAGACCACCGTCTGGTCGACCGCCCTGCGCATCGAGGACGCCGCCGCCCTCCCCAGCATCGGCGGCCCCATCCGGAACACCGCCCTGTACGTCCTCGACGAGCGGCTGCGCCCCAGCGACGAGGGCGAGCTGTACATCGGCGGCGAGGGACTGGCCCGCGGCTACCGGAGCCGGCCCGGCCTGACCGCCGAACGGTTCGTCGCCGACCCCTTCGGACCGCCCGGCGCCCGCATGTACCGCACCGGCGACCTCGCCCGCCGCCGGGCCGACGGCGACGTCGACTACCTCGGCCGCGTCGACCACCAGGTCAAGATCCGCGGCTTCAGGATCGAGCTGGGCGAGATCGAGTCCGTCCTCGCCGCGCACCCCGCGGTCGCCCAGGCCGCCGTCATGGCCCGCGAGGACCGCCCCGGCTCCCCGCTGCTCGCCGCCTACGTCGTACCGGCCGCGGACGGCGACACCCCCACCCCGGCAGAACTGCGCGAACTGGCCGCCCGCTCCCTGCCCGACTACATGGTCCCCGCCGCCTTCGTCACCCTCGACAGCTTCCCGCTCACCCCCAACGGGAAGCTGGACCGCAGGGCGCTGCCCGCCCCCGACTTCACCGCCGCCGCCACGGGGCGGGCCCCGCGCATCCCGCACGAGGAACTGCTCGCCGGCCTCTTCGCCGAGGTCCTCTCACTGCCGTCGGTCACCATCGACGACGACTTCTTCCACCTGGGCGGCCACTCACTGCTCGCCACCCGTCTGGTCGCCCGGATCCGCACCGCGCTCGGCGTCGAACTCGCCGTCCGCACCGTCTTCGAGGCGCCCACGGTGGCCGCGCTCGCCGAGCGCCTCGGTGACGCGGAGACCGCCCGCCCTCCGGTACGCCCCGCCGTCCGCCCCGACCGCGTCCCCCTGTCCTCCGCCCAGCGCCGACTGTGGTTCCTGAACCGGCTGGAGGACAGGACCGCCGCCTACAACCTCCCGTACGCCCTGCGGTTGCGGGGTGTGGTGGACCGGGAGGCGTTGCGGTCGGCGCTGGGTGATGTGGTGGCGCGGCACGAGAGTCTGCGGACGGTGTTCCCGGAGGAGGGGGGTGTGCCGTGGCAGGAGGTGCTCGACGAGGTCCGGCTTGAGCTGCCGGTGGTCGAGGTGGGCGCGGACGGGCTGGAGGAGGCGTTGGCGGCTGAGGCCGGCCGGGGTTTCGATCTGGGTTCTGAGGTTCCGGTGCGGGCGGTGTTGTTCGTGCTGGGTGCCGAGGACTGTGTCCTGTTGCTGACGGTGCATCACATTGCTGCTGATGGTTGGTCGTTGGTGCCGTTGGGGCGGGATCTGGCGGTGGCGTACGAGGCCCGGGTGGCTGGTGGTGTGCCGGGGTGGTCGGCGTTGCCGGTGCAGTACGCGGATTACAGCTTGTGGCAGCGGGAGCTGCTGGGTGGGGAGGACGATGCGGAGAGTCTGGTCTCTGGTCAGCTGGAGTTCTGGAAGAAGGCTCTGGCGGGGGCTCCGGATCTGTTGGAGCTGCCCACGGACCGGCCCCGCCCGGCCGTCGCGAGCCACCGCGGGGCCACCCACGCCTTCGCCGTCCCGGCCGAACTGGGCCTGCGCCTGCGGCAGGTGGCCCGTGAGTCGCGGGCGACGGTGTTCATGGTGTTGCAGGCGGGTCTGGCGGCGTTGTTGTCGCGGTTGGGTGCGGGGGAGGACGTTCCGCTGGG
>NZ_JBSFGB010000035.1:0-91298 GCF_053596375.1 Streptomyces sp. NPDC001709
CCACGCCAGACTGTCCGCCGACCGAGTGTCTTCCGTGCCCCCGCCCCCTCCGAGGAGTCGGCCATGCCCGCGTCCGCCCGGCAACGTTGTCACGCCGTTCTCGCCGTCCGGCCGGGCACCCCAGCTCTCGCTCACCGCCGCCACCATCGCCAGCCCCCGCCCGCAGGTGGCCAGCGGACCGCCGTCCGGCAGGTTCGCGACGTCGGCCGGAACCGGAAGCCGCGGGTCGTTGTCGCGCACCGACACCGTGAGCCGGTCCGGCGCCAGCTCCAGCTCGACCGTGCACGACTTGTCGGGCCTGGCGTGCCGGTGCACGTTGCTCAGCAGCTCCGTCACACCGAGCGCGGCCCGGTCTATCAACGGGTCCATATGCCAGTAGCGCAACTGCGCAGATACGATTCTGCGGACCTGGCCGATCCGCGACGGCAGGGCTTGGAGCTCCACCGTGCAGTGCCTGCTTGGGTGACTGATCACGGCTGCGACTCCCCGATGTAGAGGTCCGGAAGGACCGGAAGAACACGGAGAACAACGGATCCAGCAGGGTGCTTGCGTCCAAACGGCCGCCTGCTGTCATGGCCGGCGGGCTGGTTCGCAGCGTTATCGCCGGTAAACCCAGAGTGACGTACGACCAGCGTGACGCAGCGGATGCGCTCCCGCAACTCGCCGCGACGGACCGCTGCTCAGCGTAATACGACCGGCGTCTTCTCGGCCGGCGGCAGCGGAGGTCAGCCGCCGCGCCCCGCGGCCCGGCGCACCGCTTCGATGAACCGCCGTGCGGCGGGCGGACCCGGCTCGCCCGGAGCGGGGTCGCGCTCGCCCAGAGTCAGCAGGTACCGCTTGCCGTTGAGGTCGGCGAGCGCCTTGTCGTCGGGCCCGAACCACGGCCGGGACGCGCGCACCGCCTGCACCGGAGCGCTGTCGATCTCGCTGCCGTAGCTGTTGAGCAACTCCAGCCTGCCGTCGTTGATCCGGACCTGCCCGGCCCGGGTGAGCGAACGCAGCCGCTTGCCGATCCGCACGCCCATGGCCGTGAACTCCGGCTCCGCCATCCTTCGCCGCCCCCTTGCGCCTCTGCTTCCGCGATCCAGTGTGCGCCCCGTCAGGGCCTGTCCGACGATTCCCTCCCCCAGCCTTCGGCCGGGGGACGCCCTCAGCCCCGCGACGCCTGACACGCACCCCCAGAGGGGGTGCCCCCAGCCGCGTTGCCGAATCGCCCGGGCGGGGCCCGCCCTCCGGGCGCACGACGGGAGCCGTCGGACAGGCCCGGGGGACGATCGTCCCGTCGCGTGCAGTCTGCCCCGATGCGGCCGGGAGCACCAGTGCGCGCGGGGCGCGTACCCGAGCCGCCCGGAGCACTCCCGCCAAATGCGCCCCCGGATGCCTCCTGCGGCCGTGCCCCAGGCCTGCTTTGGATGGCTCAAAGATGCGTTTATGCAGGTGGGAAGCGGTGTGAAAGATGCCTATGCTCGAAGTGCCGACCGTGCGAGGCGTCGTCGGCGCCCAGCGTAAGGAGCACCGCCGTGAGCACCACCCACCAGGCCCGGACCGGCGCCACCCTCGACGTCGACCGCAGCGACGCCGCCTACCGCGACTGGCTGAAAGAGGCCGTACGCAAGGTCCAGGCCGACGCCAACCGATCGGCGGACACGCATCTGCTGCGCTTCCCGCTCCCCGAGCACTGGGGCATCGACCTCTACCTGAAGGACGAGTCGACCCACCCCACGGGCAGTCTCAAGCACCGCCTCGCCCGCTCCCTCTTCCTCTACGGCCTCTGCAATGGCTGGATCCGCCCCGGCCGCCCGGTCATCGAGGCCTCCAGCGGCTCCACCGCCGTCTCCGAGGCCTACTTCGCCAAGCTGATCGGCGTGCCCTTCATCGCGGTCATGCCGCGTACGACCAGCGCCGAGAAGTGCCGTCTGATCGAGTTCCACGGCGGCCGATGTCACTTCGTGGACGACTCCCGGAAGATGTACGAGGAGTCCGCACGCCTCGCGGTGGAGACCGGCGGCCACTACATGGACCAGTTCACCTACGCCGAGCGGGCCACCGACTGGCGCGGCAACAACAACATCGCCGAATCGATCTTCCGCCAGCTGGAGTTGGAGCGGTTCCCGGAGCCCGCGTGGATCGTCGCGACGGCGGGCACCGGCGGCACCTCCGCGACCCTCGCACGCTATGTCCACTACATGCAGTACGACACCCGTATATGCGTAGCCGATCCGGACAACTCCTGCTTCTTCGAGGGCTGGACCACCGGCGATCCGGACGTCACCTGCGACTGCGGCTCGCGCATCGAGGGCATCGGCCGGCCGCGCATGGAGCCGAGCTTCGTGCCCGGCGCGATCGACCGGATGATGAAGGTCCCGGACGCGGCCAGCGTCGCCGCCGTACGCGCCCTGGAGCGGGCCATCGGCCGTAAGGCGGGCGGCTCCACGGGCACCGGACTGTGGAGCGCGCTGAAGATCGTCTCGGAGATGGTGGCCGAGGGCCGCCGGGGCAGCGTCGTCACCCTGCTGTGCGACCCGGGCGACCGCTACCTCGACAAGTACTACTCCGACGCCTGGCTCGCGGAGCAGGGCCTGGACATCACGCCGTACACGACGGCGATCGAGACCCTGCTGACCACCGGGGTGTGGCCGCACTGAGCCGGTTCCCGACGTGTCGGCGGCCGGTGCCCGACGGGCAGGTGGCGAGACTGTGTGGGTTTGGTGACGTCTCAATTGAGGTTCTGGGCAAGCCGGTTGTGCCTGTGTGACTGATAAGATCATCCCACTTTTCGGTGGGCTGACGGCGTGTCATAAGCGCGTATACGGGGGGACAGTCTCGAAGGCACCATCGCGCTCGCACGTTCCAGGCGCGATGCGACTTGAAGAGAGTCTCATGACGTCATTGACCCAGGATCCACTGCTGTGGATCTTGCTGGTGGTGCTCATCGCTGCGGTCGTCGCAGTGATGCGGGCCCGGAGAACCAACATGGCGCTCCGGCGAACGAGGAAGGACCTGGAGACAGGACTGGGGGAGGCTCGGGGCGAAGTCGGTCGGCTCCACGCGCACATCGCGGCGCTGACCACCCACCATCACGGTGAGCTCGCGGACGTACGGGCGGACGCGGAGGCGGCGACCAAGGCGGTGCTGAAGTCCGCGATGGGCACGCTCCAGTCGCTCGCCGAGGAGCAGCAGGTGCTCCTGGACAGCCTGCTGAGGAAGTACGGCGACACCACGGAGGTCCTGGCCGACCTGATGACGGTCGACCACACCGGCAGCCAGTTCGGCCGCCGCGCCAAGGGCATCTCCGTGCTGTGCGGCGGATGGCTGGGCAGGCGTGACGGCGCCGCCACGGTCTACGACGTCGCCCGCAGCGCCCAGGGCAGGATCAAGGACTTCGACCGGGTGAGCGTCCACTCGCAGGTCAATGTGTCCCTCGTCGGCAAGGCGGTCGAGCCGGTGGCGGTCGTACTGGCCGAGCTGCTGGACAACGCGACGAACTACAGCGCGCCCGGAACCCCGGTCGAGGTCAACATCCAGACCGTGCCGGCCGGTGTCTGCTTCATCGTGGACGACGCCGGACTGGGCATGGACCAGGAGACCAAGGACCGCGCGGCGGCCCTGCTGACCGTGGACGGTCCCGTCGACATCACCGGTCTCGGTGATCCGCCGCGGTTCGGCTTCGCCGTGTGCGGCATGCTCGCCGCCCGCTACGGCTTCGCCGTCTCCGTCGGCTCCGTGTCCCCCTACGGCGGAGTACGTGCAGTGATTCGTGTGCCCGAGGCTCTCCTCGCAGCCAACACCCCTTCCCCCGCGGCCGACGCCCAGGACACCGCGGGCCCCGAGGCGGCCCCCCAGCGACTGGCGCCCGTCCCGGTCGTGGGCCCTTCGCACGTGGTGGGAACGACCTCGGGAGGTCTGCCCAAACGCCGGCGGCGCAGCGGATCCGTCACGGTGGTCCCGGCCCTCGACACCACCGCCGGCCAGGAGGGGGCGCCCCAGCCGGCCAGCGAGGTGACGGCGTCGCGGATCGGGGCGTTTGCGCGTGGAACTCAGCTCGGGCGCACCACGAAGACCACGGAAGGATCTGACGACCAGTGAAGATCGACCTGTCCTGGGTGCTGAACGACGTACTCGAGGTACGCGGAGCCCGGCACGCGATCCTCGTCTCGGGTGACGGCCTGCTGCTGCAGCGCTCGGACGACATCGCACGGGACGATGCCGAGACGAACGCCGCCGCCATGAGCTCGATGCAGTCGCTGAGCCGCGCCGTCGCGGGGTTCGTGGGGGCGGGACACGGCATCTGGAAGCAGACGCTGCTGGAGTACGACGGCGGCTGGATCTTCCTGATCGCCGCCGGCCAGGGTTCCTATCTCGCCGTCTCGGCCGCGCTGGACGTGGACATGGAGGCCATGTCGTTCCGCATGCAGAAGACGGTGTCCGGCCTGAGCAAGGCGATGAGCGTGGCGCCGCGTTCGGACAACGGCGTGAACGCATGACCACGCCCGGCGAGGAAGCCTCCGTCACCAGCGAGTTCGTCCGCTCCTACGTCATCACCGGCGGCCGCAGCCTGCCGGCCTCCGACGATCTGGCGCTGCACACCCTGGTCACCCTGGCTCCCGAGCGGACCCCTCCGCTGGGCGCCGGACCCGAGGTGATGGCGATCTGGCGGCTGTGCGCGGGCGGCTACCTGTCGGTCGCCGAAGTGGCCGGGCACGTGGGACTGCCGGTGGGGGTGGCCCGGCTGCTGCTGACCGATTTATTCGAGCAGGGACACCTCCTGCGCCGCGCCGAGCCGCCCCGGGCTCAGAACGTTGACAGAGCGACCCTCGAGAAGGTTCTGAATGGACTCCAATCCCTCATCGGCTGAGACGGCCCCTGGATCCATCTACGTCTCCAGCGCGGTGACCAACGCTGCCAAGATCCTGGTCGTCGGGCATTTCGCCGTGGGCAAGACGACCTTCATCGGCTCGCTGTCGGAGATCACCCCGCTGCGCACCGAGGAGAAGATGACGCAGGCGTCCCTCCACGTGGACGACCTCAGAGGCGTCGCGGGCAAGACCACCACCACCGTGGCCCTGGACTTCGGCCGTCTGACGCTCAGCGACGACCTCGTGCTGTATCTGTTCGGCACTCCCGGACAGCAGCGTTTCATGCAGCTGTGGGAGGACATGGCCCGCGGCGCGCTCGGGGCCCTGCTCCTGGTCGACCCCGCCCGCCTGGAGGAGACCTTCCCCGTCATCGACCTCGTCGAGCGGTACGGCCTCGAGTACGCCATCGCGGTCAACGGCTTCCAGCCTGGCTCGGTGTACGAGGAGGCAGAGGTGCGCGAGGCCCTCGACCTGCTCCCGGACACGCCCGTCGTCTACTGCGACGCCCGCGACCGGCAGTCCTCCGCCCACGCGCTGATCGAGCTCGTGCGTCACCTGCTCACCCGAGCCGCCTGACCGCCCATCCGCCCGGACCATCCCCGGACCACCGGCCCGGAGCCAGCAGAAGGAACCCCATGGACCGCCAGTCAGCCCCCACCCCCGCCGGGGCCGGATGCCCCATGTACGACGCCGCGTTCGCCGCCGACCCCCACCAGGTCTACGACCGGTTGCGCGCCCAGGGCCCGGCCGGACCGGTCGAACTCGCCCCCGGCATCGACGCCACCCTGGTCGTCGGGCACGAGACGGCCCTTCGCGTGCTGCAGAACTCCACGCTCTTCGCCCGCGACGCCCGCCGCTGGAAGGCCCTGGGCGAAGGGCAGATCCCGCTGGACCACCCGGTGCTGCCGATGATGGCGTACCGGCCCAACTGCCTGTTCACCGACGGCGCCGTGCACCTCAGGCTGCGCAAGGCCGTCACGGACAGCCTCGCCCGGCTCAACATCACCCGAATCCGCCGCGACGTCGAGCCCATCGCCGACTACCTCATCGACCAGTTCAGCGAGCGAGGCCGCGCCGACCTCCTCAACGACTACGCCAAACTCCTGCCGCTGCTGCTGTTCAACAAGCTCTTCGGCTGCCCGGCGGACATCGGTGACACCCTCACCAGCTCCATGTCGGCGATCTTCGACGGCAAGGACGCCCTGCGCGCCAACGAGGAGCTCACCGGCTGTCTCATGGAGCTGATCGCGCTCAAGCGCCGCCGGCCCGGCGACGACGTCACCTCCTGGCTGATCCAGCACCCCGCCGGGCTGACCGACGAGGAGCTCAAGGACCAGCTGGTCATGCTGATGGGCGCCGGCGTGGAACCCGAGCGCAACCTGATCGGCAACGCCCTGCTCCTGCTGCTCTCACCCGACACGAGCGGACGCGACTCCGGCCTGCTGATCGAGGAGGCGATCGATCACGTGCTGTGGAACCAGACACCGATCGCCAATTACGCCACCCACTACCCTGTCCAGGACGTGGACCTCGGGGGAGTGGTGGCCGAGGCGGGCACGCCGGTCGTCATCAGCTTCGCCGCGGCCAACACCGATCCCGCACTGACCGAGGCCCGCCGCATGCACAGCAAGGGCGCCCACCTGGCCTGGGGGGCCGGTCCGCACGCGTGCCCGGCCAAGGACCCGGCGCAGGTCATCGCCGTCACCGCGATCGAGAAGCTCCTCAACGCCCTGCCCGACCTGATGCTGGCCGTGCACGAGAAGGAGCTGGAATGGCGGCCGGGCCCCTTCCACCGGGCGCTGGTCGCGCTGCCCGTGGCCTTCAGCCCGGCGCCGGCCACCCATGTCGCCTCCGCGCTGCAGGGCCGTGGCGTCACCGCCGCGGTGGAGCAGCCGCTCCCCACGGCACCGGTCGCCGCCGCCCGCCAGGAGCCGGCCAGGAAGAAGGGTTTCTGGAGCACCTTCCTGGACATCTTCCGGGTCTGATGTGTCGCATGTGGCGGTTTGGTGGGGGGCATGTGACGGGAGCAACACTGTCGGGTGCATGACGAAGGAGAGGGGAAGGGTAGGTTCCGGCGGTAACGGTAGCGCCCAGCCATAAAGGAGCTTCGCGTGACCGCCGTTGGCGTCATACGCGGTACGACCACCGACCGCCGAGCCGTCATCCCCCTCCTTCGTCGTCTCCGTTCCGACGAGGGACAGGCCGATCCCCTCCCCGTCTGGGACGAACTGCGCGCACTGGGCGAGGTGGTGCCCGCTCCCTGGGGCGGCTACTTCGTGACCGGATTCGATCTCTGCAGCCAGATCCTGCGCGGCAGGGACTGGCTCGTACCGGACTTCGCCTGGCAGGAACGCCGGTCCGGCATGACACGCTGGCAGGACCCGGCGACCCGGGAGATGACGCGGACGCTCTCGCGCCTCAACCCGCCCGAGCACACCTTCCGGCGCCGTGCTCTGGGCGGTCTCTTCGACCGCGACGCCCTCGAGACGATGCGGCCCCGGATCGCCGGCCACGTCACCCGGCTCCTGGACGCCCTCGACTTACAGCTGCGCACCCACGGCGAGGCCGACTTCGTCTCCACGGTCGGCGACCAGCTGCCCATCCACACCATCGGCCACTGGCTCGCCATCCCGGCCGAGCACTACCCGCACATCCTGGACTTCACCCACCGCCAGGTCCACGCCCAGGAACTGGTTCCCACCAAGCGCGAACTGGCCGTCTCGGCCCAGGCCACCCTGGAGATGAGGGCCTTCTTCACCGGCCTCGTCGCGGACCGGCGCACCCACCCCGGCAACGATGTCCTCTCGGGCTGGATCCGCTACTGGGACGCCCAGTACCCCGACGACCGCGCGGCGGCGGACCAGATGCTGTACGACCTGACGATGTTCATCACCATCGCCTCCCTCGAGACCACCGCGACCCTGCTGACCAACGCCGTGTGGTTTCTGACCCGGGACCCGGCCCGCGCCGACTGGCTGCGCCGGCACCCCGAACACGTCGACGACGCGATCGACGAGGCGCTGCGCTACGACCCCCCGATCCACCTCAACTCGCGCTTCGCCGCCGCCGACACCGTCCTCGCCGGCGTGCCCATCCCCAAGGACACCACCGTCCACGTCCTCTACGGCGCCGCCAACCACGACCCGCGCCGCAACCCGGACCCCCATGTCTTCGACATCCGCCGCAAGGGCGGCCACCTCACCTTCGGTGGCGGCGCCCACTACTGCCTCGGCACGGCCCTGGCCCGGCTGGAGGCCCGCCTGCTGCTCACCCAGCTGCTGGAACGATTCCCCGCCCTGCGGCCGACCGCAGGCCCGACATATGCGAACCGGATGGTCTTCCGGCGCATCACCTCCCTGAAAGTGACGACATGACCGCCCGCCCCCTCCAGACCCTCCCGACCGGCGTCGTACGGCGGACCCTGCGGACCCACCGGGAGGGCCCCGTCCTCACCATCGAGCTGAACAGCCCCGAGGAGGGCAACGCGGTCACCGACGCCCTGCTGGACGACCTCCTCGCGATCCTCCAGGACCAGGACCCGGCGGTCCGGGTGATCGTGCTCGCCGGGAGCGGCGACGACTTCTGCCTCGGCGGGGACCGCGGCGAGTCCGCCCGGCATCTCGCCCACGACCCCACGGGCAGCGGTATCCGTATGTCGGGGACCAAGGCACGGCGCGTCTGCGACGCCCTGACCACGAACCCGGCCGTCACCATCGCCCGCGTCCACGGCAAGGCCATCGGCGCGGGCTTCGCCCTGGCCCTCGCCTGCGATCTGCGGGTCGGATCCGAGGACGCGACCTTCCGGCTCCCCGAACTCGCCCTCGGGCTGCCCACCGCGTGGGGCGGCCTCCTGCCTCGCCTGATCAGCGAGGTCGGCGCAGCCCGCGTGCGCGAAATCGTCCTCACCGGCCGGGCCATCACCGCGGCGGAGGCCCAGTCCCTGTCCATCCTGCAGCGGGTCGTCCCGGCCCACGAGCTGGACGCGGCCGTCGCCGAGTGGGCCAAGCCCATCGTCCGCCGCCCGGCGGCGGCGCTGCGCGTCACCAAGACCCTGCTCAACTCGCTGTCCTCGGCCTCCCGCCTGGCCGACGTCTCCGCACTGGACGCGGAACTGATGGCAGCGGTCGTGACCGAGGCACACCATTCCCGCCGTACCGGCTGATCAGGCCCTCGCCAGGTGCCGGTCCAGGGACGTCACCGCGTCCCGGAAGGCGCGCCCCAGGCCCGCCCGGGCCAGCCTGAACACCAGGCGGAACGGCGCCGTCCCGTCGGCGGCGAAGGTCCACTGCACACGCGTGCCCGTGCCACGGGGAGTGAGGCGCCACTCCTCGACCAGGGCACGGGCGCCCG
The DNA here is from genome assembly GCF_053596375.1 of Streptomyces sp. NPDC001709. Lineage (NCBI taxonomy): Bacteria > Bacillati > Actinomycetota > Actinomycetes > Kitasatosporales > Streptomycetaceae > Streptomyces > Streptomyces sp. NPDC001709. The sequence goes on from NZ_JBSFGB010000035.1 coordinate 9,207, forward strand.
GCGCGTTGGTGGCGTCGACGCGGTAGGCGTACACCTCGGGCTCCTTCGCCACGAGCACCGTCTCCACGAGCCGTGTCCCGCCGCGGAGCCGGATCTCACGCCCGGCGCCGCCGTCGGTGGCCCGGGCGAGCGCCACCGCCGGGAACCACTGCGCCCAGCCGGGCAGGTCCTCGGCGAGCGCGTGGAAGACCTGCCCGGGGGAGGCGGAGACCTCCCGCGCGAAGACCAGACGTACGGGCGCGGCCCCGACGAAGCCGATATCCACCGGACGCAGACGACGAGCCATGGACATAACCCCCTTATGCCACTCCCGCAGGGCGGTCGACCGGGCAGAGCCGGCCGGGGGTCACCATAGCTGACGGTCCCTCAGATGTCTGTGCCGTCCTCCGCCGTCGGCTCGCCCGCCACGACCACCCGCAGGTGCTCGGAGATCTCCTCGCGCGCCTCGGTGGGCAGGCCCGCATCGGTCACCAGCGTGTCCACCTGCTCCAGCGTGGCGAAGGAACTCAGGCCCACCGTGCCCCACTTGGTGTGGTCGGCGACCACCACGACCCGGCGCGCCGAATGCACCAGCCGCCGGTTCGTCTCCGCCTCCGCGAGGTTCGGCGTGGACAGACCGGCCTCGACCGATATGCCGTGCACACCGAGGAACAGCAGATCGAAGTGGAGGGCGGCGATCGCCTGGTCGGCCACTGGCCCCACCAGCGAGTCCGAGGGGGTGCGCACCCCGCCGGTCAGCACCACCGTGGCCGCGCCCTGCCGCTGACCCGAGGTGCGCTGCGCCGCGTGGAAGACGTCGGCGACCCGCACCGAGTTCGTCACGACGGTCAGGTCGGGCACCTCCAGCAGGTGCTGCGCGAGCGCGTACGTCGTCGTACCGCCGGACAGGGCGATCGCCGTGCCCGGGGTGACCAGCTTCGCGGCGGCCCGCGCGATGTCCTCCTTGGCCGTCAGCTCCAGACCCGACTTCGCCTCGAAGCCCGGCTCATGCGTGCTGGCCTCGACCACGGGCACCGCGCCGCCGTGCACCTTCTCCAGCACGCCCTGGCGGGCGAGGGCGTCCAGGTCACGGCGCACGGTCATGTCCGACACGCCGAGCCTGCGGGTCAGTTCGTTCACCCGCACGCCACCCCGGCGCCGGACCTCGTCCAGGATCAGGGCGCGGCGCTGCTCCGCGAGGAGGTTCTGATTCTCACTCACGTACGCTCCGGTCCTTTCGCCGCCATCCGTCCGACACGCCCGCCGCACCGCCTCCGACCAGGATGTTCCACCGGTCCGGAAATGCGCGGGCGTTCCATCCTTTCACGGGTGGGTACGGGTTGCGCCACCACCTGTCACGACGCGCACATGCCACGCGCGCCACATCGGTCCCGGCCGCTGTCACCGCTGTCACCCGGATCGGGGAGATTCCGGCACGAGCGGTGCACGCGGCCCCCCGCACCGGAGATCCTGAAGCCCGCATCGGCACAGGCCTTCGGGGGCGTCACGGGGGTGCGAGAACAGTGGACCAAGGGCGTACACGGCCGCAGAGCGGCCCGTCGGACGGTCCCGCCGCACCCGCGGCCGAGCGGGCGATCGCGTTCGCCGGATCCGCCCGCCCCGAGGCCGAGCTGGAGTTGCTGGTGCACGGGGTGGGCGGGACCACGCCCGAGAAGATGCTGGGTGACCCGCGTACCGTCCGGATCACCGGCGACGACACCGCCGCCGTCTTCCGGCGCGCCGCGGACGCGCGGGCCGGGGAGGGGACCCGGGACGAGCCGGTCCAGGAGGCGTACGTCTGGTGCAACCTCACCTCCGGGGACAGCAGCCGCGCCCTGTGGCTGTTGCTGCTGCCGTTCATGGTGGTCAACCTCGCCCACTGGATGCGCCCCGCCGCGGCCGGCCGGCACCGCACCGTCCGCCTGTACGGGCTCCTCGTCCGGCTGGCCGCCCTCACCCTGACCGTGCTGCTGGTGGCCGCCGCCTGCGAGGTGGCCCTGGACCTGGTGGCCTGGCAGTGCGCCGGCCTCCAGCCCTGCGCCGACCGTCACCCGTGGCTGACCTTCCTCGTACCCCAGGCGTCCCCGGCCCCCGGCGCACACGGCGCCTGGTGGAGCCTGCCCGGCCGCCGGCTGGCCCTCGCCGCACTGGTGCCGATCGCGCTGACGGTCCTGCTCTGGTACCTCTCGCGCCGCACCTGGAGCGCGTACGAGTCCCACCGGCCCATGTCCCACGAACCCGAACCGGACACCGACGGCAGCGCACTGGCCCTGCCCGGCTTCTGGTACGGCCGCCGCCTCGTGGCCCGGCTGCGCGCCGCGCACACCGCCGCGGCCCTGCTGACCGTCGCCGCGGCCGTCGCGACCCCGGCCGCCTGCTTCGACCACCGGCCCGGCGGCCCCGCCGCACTGGACACCCTGAGCAGGCTGCTCACCGCGGCCCTGCTGAGCTGCGCGGCGGCGGTGCTGGGCGTCGTCTGCCGCCGGGGCCGCAGCGAGAACCACCTCGACGAGCGCCTCGACCGGCACCTCGTACGACTCCTGCCGCTCGGCGCGCTCGCCCTGCTGCTGCTCACCATGGTCTACGCCGGCTGGGCCCGCCCCGGCTGGCGTTCCACCGGGCGGCTGCCGGGCGACCCGGCCTTCGGCGGCCTCATGCTGGCCCAGGGACTGCTGGTCGTCGCCCTCGCCCTGGTGGCCGGGTACCTGTACCGCCGCGGCCCCGATCCGCGCGCCGGCATGCGCGGCCTCGGCGGACCTGCCGTCGTGCTGCTCGCCTGCGCGCTGGGCGGTGTGATGTCCGGCGGGGTCGCGCAGCGCGTCGCCGACTGGCTGGACGGCACCCGCGCCCTGCTGCCCGGGCCGCCGGTCCTGCTGACCTGGCAGGCGTCCACGATCCCGCCCGTCCTCGCGGTCCTGCTGCTCCTCGCCGCGCGGCTCGGCCTCGGCACCGCCCGCCTGGCCTGCGCCGAACGCGGCCTCATCCGCGACGAGCACCCCGGCGAACCCGAGGACCCGGGCCGTACCCGCGCCATCGCCCATGCCCGCGCGACGGCCACGCTCACCGACCGGGCACCCCTCGTCGTCGCGGTGCTCGCCGCCACCACCCTGGTGCTCGGCGGCGCGGCGCTGGCCGGTGCGCTGGCCACCGGGAAGACACCCGAGGGGGCCGCCCGCCCCGCCCACGACGTCGTACAGGCCGTCGCCGAGACCGCGCAGACGCTGGGCTCCTGGCTGGTCGGCCTGGGCTTCGTGCTCTTCGTGACCTGGGGCAGGCGCGCCTACAAGGACGCCTCGGCGCGGCGCACGATCGGCATCCTCTGGGACGTCGGCACCTTCTGGCCGCGCGCCGCGCACCCCTTCGCACCGCCGTGCTATGCCGAGCGGGCGGTGCCGGACCTGACCTGGCGCATGGCCACCTGGACCCACCGCACCGGGGGCCGCCTGGTCCTCTCCGGCCACTCCCAGGGCAGCGTGCTCGCCGCGGCCGCCGCCTGGCAGCTGCCCCCGTCCGTCCGCGGCCGGATCGCGCTGCTGACCTACGGCTCCCCGCTGGAGCGCCTGTACGGCCGCTGGTTCCCGGCCCACTTCGGACCGCCCGCGCTCGCCGCCCTGCACCGCGATGTCGCCTGCTGGGGCAACCTCTACCGCCGCACCGACCCCATCGGCGGCCCCGTCCGCGTCCCCGACGACACCACCCCCGAGGTCGACCACACCCCCCTGCGGGACCCGCTCGCCTACGGCCGCACGCCCGCGCACCCCCTGCCGGCACCCATCCTCGGCCACTCCGACTACCAGGCGGACCCGGCCTTCGCCCACGAACGAGCCCGCCTGCTCGGCCGCTTGCGCCCGCCCCTGCCCGGCCCACGCCCCGAAGCGGACCGTCCGCGTGGATGATCAGGGCAGCTGCGGCAGGTCCTGCGCGAACAGCAGGGTCAGGTCGTCGGTGCTGGGGTCCTGGAGCTGTGCGACACGGCTCGCGTGCCGTTCCACCATCGCCTCGAAGGTCTGCCGGGCGGTGCGGCCGTTGCCGAACGCCGGGCCCTTCGGGATGGCCGTGAAGTACTTCAGCAGCGCCTCGCAGGCGCCCGGCGCCAGCCGGTACTCGTGCTCGTCGGCCTGCTGTTCCACGATCCGCAGCAGTTCGTCGGGGCCGTAGTCGCCGAAGGTGATCGTGCGTGAGAAGCGGGACGCGACACCGGGATTGACCGACAGGAAGCGCTCCATCTCCGCCGTGTAGCCGGCGACGATCACCACCACCGCGTCCCGGTGGTCCTCCATCAGCTTCACCAGCGTGTCGATGGCCTCCTTGCCGAAGTCACGCCCGGCGTCCTGCGGGGACAGCGCATACGCCTCGTCGATGAACAGCACACCGCCGCGGGCCTTCTCGAACGCCTCCTGGGTGCGGATCGCCGTGGAACCGATGTGCTCGCCGACCAGATCGACCCGGGACACCTCCACCAGGTGTCCCTTCTCCAGCACGCCGAGCGAGGCGAGGATCTCGCCGTAGAGCCGGGCGACCGTCGTCTTTCCGGTGCCGGGGGAGCCGGTGAAGACCAGATGCCGCTTGACCGAGGCCGCCTTCAGACCCGCCTGCTGCCGGCGCCGGCCGACCTCGATCATGTCGGTCAGCGCCCGCACCTCCCGCTTGACGCTCTCCAGGCCCACCAGCGCGTCCAGCTCCCCGAGCACGTCCTTCGACGTCCGCACCGGGTCCTTCGGCTCGGCGGCGGCGATCAACGGCTCCTGCTCGGCGCTGCGCTGCCCGGGGATCGAGCCGAGCAGACCGGGGGAGTGCGTCATCGTCTGTACGGCGGTCTCGCGGACCGCGGGCGGCCGCATACCGCCGCTCTCGTCGCTGGTGCAGTCCTCCACGACCGGGCCCGTCCCGGACGCGGCGTCCGGGCCCGGCTCGGCGAACTCGTAACCACCGCGCGCACAGCGCTCCGTACGGCACTTGCGCAGCGTCGCACGGCAGCCGTCGATCACATGGAAGCCGTAGCCGCCGCTGCCGCTGACCCGGCAGTTCAGGAAGCTGCCGCGCCCGCCCGCGGAGACGTAGAAGCCGGCCTCGGCGGGGGAGTCGACCGTGCACCGCTCGATGGTCGGGTCGGCGCCCTTGGTGACGATGACGCCGGTCTGGGTGCCGTCCAGGGTGCAGTTGTTCAGCGTGCCGCCGCTGCCGTGGTCGCGGAACCACGCTCCGGTCGCCGCCTCCCGGATCCGGCAGTCGTCGAGCTGCGCGGTCGCCCCGTCGCTCACCGACACCGCCGTGTTGCGCACCTGCGACAGATCGCTGTCCACGACGTCCGCGCGCGAACCGCGGTCCAGCACGAACAGGGCGTCCGGCACGTCGTGCACCCGGCAGGAGTCGAGAACGGCCGTCGCGCCGTCGCTGACCCACACCGCCGGATAGTCGCCCGTGCTGTCGAAGATCTCGCACTGGTTGGCGTCCACCCGGGTCCCCGGATCCCACACCGACAGGCCGTTGCGCCCGAACTGACGGACCGTGGTCCGGGTCAGCGTGAGCACCGAGCGGGAGCGCAGGTCGACGGCGTTCTCGGGGATGTCGTGGATGCGGCAGTCGGCGAGCGTGAGCACGGCGTCCGTGTCCATCGTGACGCCGTCGGCGGTGGTGCGGTGCACATCGCAGTCGGTCAGATGCGCCGTCGCCCGCTGGGTCACCTGCACACCGGAGCCGCGGACCTCGTAGATCTCACAACCCACCGCCTCCAGCGCGGAGTTCTCGCCCGTCGCGGTCAGCCCGGTGCCGGAGGCGTGGTGCACACGGCAGCGCTCCAGACGCGGATGGGCACCGCCACGGACGGCCACGCCCGCCTGCCCGGCCGCGACGACCTCGCACTCCTCGAACACCCCGCTCCCGCCGTCGAGCACGGCGATGCCGATGCCGGCCGGGTTGTCGACGGTGCAGCGGCGCACGGTGGGACGGGCACCGCCGCGCACCTCGATGCCCGCGGCGGACCGGGTGACGATCCGTACGTCCAACAGCTCGGGTGTGCCCTCCTCGACCAGCAGTGCGGGTGCCGCCGCGTCCTGGCCCTCCACATGCAGGTCCTGCACCACGGCCGAGGCGCGCAGGGTGAGCGGCACACCGTCCACCGGCGCGATCCGCACCGAACCCGGGGAGCCCTCGGGGCCACGGAGCGTCACCGCCCGCTGGATGACGAGGTTTTCCCGGTAGGTGCCCGGGGCGATGGTGAGGACGTCGCCGTCGGTGGCGGCCTCCAGGGCGGCGGCGAGCGAGGCGTACTCGCCCGTGCGGCGCCGCCACCGCGACGTACCGGTGTGCGTCACCTGGACCGTGCCCTGTGCCATGGCGTTGCTGTGCCCCCACCTCGTCGTACTGTGGCTCGCTCCCGCAGGGGCCCGGTCGCCGGTGCCGGGACCGCGACCGTGCTCAGCCCCTGGGCTGGTGTGCGTTCGCGCTCCCGAAAACCTGTGTGTGCCCCTGCGGTTCGCTCACCCGCGGGTTGTCGCCGAAGGCGCTTCGGCCGGTCCACCGTAGCGTGTGCGTGCACGGTGGGTTGACCAGAGCCGGAAGGCGCTCAGCTGCCGGTGCCCGCCTTGCCCCAGTCCGGGCCCGCCCGGTCCCAGGCCTGTTCCCAGCGTGCGTACCGGCTGCGGACCATGCGCCACACGGTCAGCCACCGGGCGCCTTCGATCAGGCCGGTGGCCAGCAGGGCCGCGCCGATACCGGCGAGCACCGCGTGTGTCGTGGCGGTCGGAGAGTCCAGTGGGCGGGCCGTTATTCGGCCGTGCGGATCCGTCCAGAGCCTGAAGTGTTCCCCTGCGTGCGGGGACTTGAGGTCCGTCAGGGCCGGGCCGTGCTGGCGTGTGCCGTCCGGCGCGGTCCAGTGTGCGAGGACACGGCTGTGGGTGTGGCGCGCCGGCGTGGTGTCGGGGTCGGTCTCCGGCGGGACCTGACCCAGGTCGCGCAGCACCGTGGCCGTCACGAGGTGGCGTGTGCGGTGCTGTTCGCGCACGGACCGCTGCAGGGAGTGCTGGGCGGCGGCGCCGACCAGCCAGCCGGCCGCGGGCGCGGCCACGGCCATCAGCACCAGCGCCACGAGGGCCACCCACGCCTCGGCCAGATCGGTCGCGCGGCACAGCGGGTTGCGCCGCCAGCGCCACAGGCCACTGATAGCGCCCATCTCCCCACCCCCTTCCGCTCCGTCATAACCCCAGGGCCAGGCGCGCATCCGTGGCTCGGAGCAAGAGAGAGCGACATCACTTCCACCGCGGACGGTCCCGAACGCGGTTTCTCACGAATCCCTCATGCCCTCCCAACGACGGGGACCGGCTCCCGGTTCCTCCTCGGCGAGCCGTCGCCGGGGGCTAGTCCAGCACCCGGACGGGGTCCCCGATCCTGATCGTGCCGGGCGAGAGGGGCACCAGGTTCTGGCCGAAGATCAGTCTCGAGCCGACCTTGCGATGGCGCGCCAGGGTGCGCAGGGGCTCCCGGCCGCGTGCCGCGGTGTCCTGGTCGACGGTGGTGACGACACAGCGTCCGCTCGCCTTCGCGACGCGGAAGAGCACCTCGCCGACGGAGATCCGGGACCAGTGGTCCTCCGCCCAGGCCTCGGTGCCGGTGACGACGACGTTGGGCCGGAAGCGGTTCATCGGCAGCGGGCCCTCGTCGGCATGCGCGCCCTCTGCTATCAGGGAGTTCAGGGCGTCGAGGGAGGCCGTCGTGGTGATCAGCAGGGGATAGCCGTCGGCGAAGCTCACCGTCTCGCCGGGCAGCGCGTACTCGGGATCGACCGGGCGGCGGGTGGCCGGATCGTCCAGGTGGACCAGGCGGACCTCCGCCCGCAGATAGGCGCTGCACCAGGCGTGCGCGGCCGCCGCGGCCGGGACCGCCTCGACCTTGGTGCCGAAGACGTTCACCGGCACGGTGCCGACCGGGTCGGGCACGGACACCGTCAGCGGTGCGAGGCCGGGTGCGGACAGCCGGATGCCGCCGCCGGCCTCGGGCTCGGCGGCGGCCAGCGCGAGGCGCGGCTGCTCACGCTGTGTGACGACCTTTCCCCCGTCGTCGATCAGTGTCCAGCGTCGGTCTCCGGCCAGGCCCCAGGGCTCCACCACAGCTTCCTGGGGCGCGTGACCCCGGAACGCCTTGACCGGATGGATGCGGATCGACTGCACTTCGGCGCTTCCCATGCCGCCATCCTGCCAGCAGGCGGCGACAGCGGTGGGGCGCCGGTCAGTAGCCGCGGTACTGCTGGTTGTTGTACGGGTCCTGGTAGGGAGCCGGCGCGGGCCGGGGCGCGGCCGGGCGCATGGCTTCGTATCCCGTGCCCGTCCCCATCGGGCGTTGCTGCTGCGGGGCCTGCGGCCCGGGGTAACCCCGCGGGGCGCTCGCCTGCTGCGGGATGTACGCCGTGGGCGCCTGCTGCAGCGGCGCGGGCTGCTGCATCTGCGGGTAGCCGTAGGCGGGGACCTGAGGGGAGGGAGCCGCCGGGAGGGCGGGCAGTGCCGACGGCAGGGCGGGCAGGCTGCTGCCCGTGTCGTAGGCGGCGGGGACCCGGATCGGGGCGATCTGCGGGGTACCCCGCTCGGCCACGAGCGAGTCGTAGATCGGGGTGTCCGGGAAGGAGGCGGAGTAGTAGCCGCCACCATAAGTGGAGCGGGGGGAGGTCATGGCACATAAGTTAAGCCCACGATGTGCTCGTTGGGGAGACCGATAAGAGGGTTGTTTTCTGTGCCCGCAGTGACGGGGGATCCCCAATCCGAGCGAACTCGGCAAAAAAGGACGCCGGCCGGCGTTTTAATCGTGTAAAGGGCGAGTTCCTGCGGGGTTACCGGCAGTTGACCGGCGATCTTGCCGTGCCGGTCGTGGGAGTTCGCCGTACCCCGGAATAGGTTGTGCGGGTAGGGATGACCTGGACGACCGAGGGTGCCCGGAGCCGATACGGATGGGGGCGGACATGACAATGCCGAAGGGGTCGAACACGCCGGTGCCGACGACGGCCCTGCGCGTCGAGCTGGGCTGGCGCTCGGGCCCCGGCGTGCCCGACGCGGACGCCTCCGCGCTGCTGCTCGCCACCGGAAAGGTCCGTTCCGACGGTGACTTCGTCTTCTACAACCAGCCCGCCCACCCCTCCGGCGCGGTGCGCCACGAGGGCAAGAAGTCGGCCGGCGCAGACGTCACCGACACCCTTTCCGTCGACCTCGCGCGCGTGGAGGGCGTGATCGAGCGGATCGTCCTCGCCGCCTCCGCCGACGGCGGGACCTTCGGGCAGGTTCCCGGCCTCTACATCGAGGTGACCGACGCCGTGAGCGGCCAGGCGGTCGCCCGCTTCGACAGCCCCGGCGCGACCGTGGAGACGGCTTTTGTGCTCGGCGAGTTCTACCGCCGCCAGGGCGGCTGGAAGTTCCGCGCCGTCGGCCAGGGCTACAGCAGCGGACTGGAGGGTCTGGCAACGGACTTCGGCATCACTGTGGACGAGCCCCAGCATGCTGCGCCTCAGCGCCGCCCGCCCGTCCCGCCGCCCCCCGCGGCGGCCCCCGTCACACCGCCCCCGCCCCCGCGCCCCGCCACGGCCTCCGCCACACCGCCCCCGCCTCCCGCCACGGCCCCCGCCACACCGCCCGTGACCATGCCGGCCCCGCCCGTGACCCCTCCGGCGCCTCGGCCCGTCCGCCTGTCCAAGGTCACCCTCACGAAGGCGGCGCCTTCCGTCTCGCTCGCCAAGCAGGGCGGCACCTCCGGAGCGATGCGGGTGAACCTCAACTGGCAGATGCGGAAAGAGCCTTCCGGCCGGGGCGGCCGGGGCGCCCGGTGGGGACTCGGACAGGGGGACCTGGACCTCGACCTGTGCGCCCTGTACGAGCTCGCCGACGGCCGCAAGGGGGTCGTCCAGGCCCTCGGCAACGCCTTCGGCTCGCTGCACCGGCCGCCGTACATCCACCTCGACGGCGACGACCGCACCGGTGCCGTGGCGAGCGGTGAGAACCTCACCGTCAACCTCGACCACAAGCAGGACTTCCGGCGCATCCTCGTCTTCGTGACCATCTACGAAGGCGCCAGATCCTTCGCCGACCTGCACGCCACCGTCACCCTCCAGCCGCAGCACGGCGCCCCGATCGACTTCTCGCTCGACGAGTGCACCGTCCCCTCCACCGTGTGCGCGCTCGCCCTGATCACCAACACGGGCGGCGACCTCCTCGTGCAGCGCGAGGCGCGGTATCTGGTGCCGGAGCGCGGGGTGAGCCCGCAGCGGACCATAGACCGCGCCTACGGCTGGGGCATGAACTGGACGCCCGGCCGCAAGTGACCGGGCTCAGCCCTCGTCGGGCACGGCGCCGGGACGCGCGTACGTGCGGCCCTTCCAGGCGGCCCCGCGTCCCCGGTAGTGCTGCACGGCCGAGTCGACGGTCATCAGGAGGTACAGGAGCGCGGTGAACGGCAGCAGCGGGGCGAGCCACAGCGGCTGCCGGTAGTAGCGGAGCATCGGCACGTAGGTCCCCGCCATCACCGCCCACGCCAGAGCCCCGACGACCGCCGTCGCCGTATCGCCGCCCGCGGCTCCCGCGACCACCGCGGCGGGCGGCGCCAGGTACACCAGCGCGAGTCCGGCGACCGTACCGAGGAGCAGCAGCGGGTTGTGCCGCAACTGGGCGTAGGCGCTGCGCGAGACCATCCGCCACAGGTCGTGCAGCCGCGGATACGGCCGCACGCTGTCCACCCGGTCGGCCAGCCCCAACCAGACGTGCCCGCCGGCGTCCTTCACCGCGCGCGCGAGCGCCACGTCGTCGATGACGGCGTGCCGGATGGCGTCCGGGGTGCGCGCCCTCTCCGCCATCCCCGCGCGCAGCAGGACACAGCCGCCCGCCGCCGCGGCCGTGCGCGAGCCCTTCCGGCCGATCCGGCGGAAGGGATACAGCTGCGCGAAGAAGTACACGAACGCCGGGACCACAAGCCGCTCCCACACGCTCTCCACCCGCAGCCGCGCCATCTGCGACACGACGTCGAAGCCCCCGGCACGGGCCGCCGCCACCAGGGCGCACAGGCTGTCCGGCGCGTGTGCGATGTCCGCGTCCGTCAGCAGCAGAAACTCGGGGTCACGCGCGCGTGCCAGGCCGATACCGTGCCGCACCGCCCACAGCTTGCCCGTCCAGCCCGCCGGCGGCTCGCCCGGCGAGCCCACGGTCAGCGGCAGCCCGCCGTACCGCCGGGACAGCTCGCGGGCCAGCTCCCCGGTGCCGTCGGTGCTGCCGTCGTCCACCAGGAAGACCTCGGCCCGGCCCGGATAGTCCTGCGCCAGCAGCGACGGCAGGCTCGCGGACAGCACGGCGGCCTCGTCACGAGCCGGTACGACCACACAGACGGAGGGCCATGCGTCCGGTTCCCGCAGTGGAGGCAACCGGACGTCCGTGCGCCAGAAGAACCCCTGGCACAGCAGCAGCCAGCACCAGGCGGCCAGCGATCCGACGGTGATCCACAGCAGGGCGCTCACGCCCGCAGTCTGCCCCACCGGACCGGCCCGCAAGGCCCGATCGTCTATCGTGGCCGGGTGAAGATCGCGCTCATGGACTCCGGAATCGGCCTGCTCCCCGCCGCCGCGGCGGTACGGCGGCTGCGGCCCGACGCGGATCTCGTGCTCTCGTGGGACCCGGACGGGATGCCCTGGGGGCCCCGCACCCCGGACGACATCACCGAGCGCGCCCTCGCCGTGGCCGAGGCCGCCGCCGCCCATGAGCCCGACGTCCTGATCGTCGCCTGCAACACCGCCTCCGTGCACTCCCTGCCGCAGCTGCGGGCCCGTTTCGAGCCGGACCTGCCGATCATCGGTACGGTCCCGGCGATCAAGCCGGCCGCGGCGGGCGGCGGCCATGTCGCGATCTGGGCGACCCCCGCCACCACCGGAAGCGCCTACCAGCGGAATCTGATCGAGCGGTTCGGCGCTGGTGCGGCCGTCACGGAGGTGCCCTGCCCGGGCCTCGCGGACGCGGTGCACCACGCGGACGAGAATGCGATCGGCGCCGCGATCGCCGCGGCCGCCGCCCGCACCCCCGAGGACGTGACCACCATCGTCCAGGGCTGCACCAACTACGAGCTGGTCGGCGAGCGCATCCGGGCGGCCACTCAGCGGCCCGGCCGTCCGCCGCTCATGCTGCACGGCTCCGCCGGGGCGGTGGCCGCACAGGCCCTGCGCAGGATCGGAGCGGAGCCGGACCCGGCCGCCGTCGCCGACACCACCCTCACGGTGCTGCTCAGCGGGCGCGAGGCCGCGCTCCCGGATACGGCACTGTCGTACACGGAAGGCCGTTTCCTCCAGGCGGTCAGCCCCGTCCGCTGAACGGCCCGGCGACGACGGACCGTGCACAGGGCCCCGGTGGTCCACCCGGCTCAGTCACCCTCCGCAACGCCCTACCCGCGCAGCGAAACCTGAGTAACCTCATAAATATGAGGGACCACCCCCACCCCGACGACGGCCCCCATCCCGAGATCTGGACCGGGCGCGCCACGAACCGCATCCAGTGGCTGCTGGCGCTGGTCGGCGCGGCCTGCATGGCGCTCGGTATCGAGCTGGCCGTGGACTCGGCGTGGACGTCCGGCATCGCCCCGCTGGTGATGTCCGTCGTGGGCTGCATCGCCGCCGGTCTGCTGGTCCTCTTCGGCACGCTCGCCTTCGTGCACGTCGACCTCAAACTCGACAAGGAGTGCCTCGAGGTGCGCTGCGGCCACATAGGGCTGCCGCGCCGCCGCATCCCGCTCTCCCATGTGGCCGGTGCCGACTTCACCGCCCTGGTCACGCCCCGGCACTGGGGCGGCTGGGGCTACCGCTGGCGGCCCGAGAAGGGCACCGCCGTCGTCGTACGCCGGGGCGAGGGCATCGTGCTGCGCCTGTGGGACGGCCACACCTTCACGATCACCGTGGACAACGCGGAGTCGGCGGTACGGGTCATCAGGGACCGGCTGCGGACGATCACACCGGGTTCGTCCCGCTGAGACCGCGCGCCGCCGGTCGGCGTAGGACATGACACCGCTCAGAGCCGGGGATCCGCGGCCTCGCGCGCCCACGGCCGTGCCGTCGCCCACCCGGCCAGTAGCCCCGCGCCCACGGTCACCGTGGTGAAGCTGAGCGCGTTGCTCACCGCGGCGAACCCGGCCAGCGCCGTCAGGGCGGCGCCGGCGGTCAGGGCGACCGGGGTGGAGCGGGGGCTGCGCCAGAGCGCGTGCAGCACCCAGCAGAACGCGGCGACGAACAGGCACACCCCGACCGGGCCCTGCTCGGCCGCCAGCTGGAGCAGAGCCGAGTGCGGCCTGCCGCCGGCCGACAGCGTCTGCGGCGCCGTGCCACCCAGCTCCCCGAACCGCCCCGGGCCGACCCCGAGACCCCGGTTCCGGCCCGCCAGCCGCAGGGCGTCCTGCCACAACGCCACCCGCTGCACGCTCAGCCGGCCGTCGAGCACCCGGGCGAGGCCGCCCGGCAGCACGTTTGCGGCGAGCGCCCACATGGTCCCGGCCACCAGGGCCGCCGCCACGCCCAGACCCAGCAGGCACCCGCCCCGGCGGGACACCGCGCCCGCGGCGAGCGAACACAGCAATACGGCCGCACTCGCCACGCAACCGGCCGGCGACCCCAGCACGGCGCCGGTCAGTACGATCCCGGCGGCCAGCACCCGCAGCAGCAGCCGCAGCCCTGGTACGGGCGTCGCCCAGGCGGCACAGCACGCGGCACCCGTGGTCAGCGTCAGCAGAGCGGCCGTGCCACCGGCATGGCCGAGCGGGGCGGCGTACCGGGGACCGGCGGAGAGCCCGGGCAGGACGGCGGCCAGCGCGACTCCGGCCGCCGCACCGGCGCATGGCGCGGCCACCGGCAGCAGTGCCCCGGAGACCCGGCCCACGGCATGACCGGCGGCCACGGCGAGCACCGCGAGGAGCACGCCCTCGGGCCGTCCGTCACGGGCCGCCGCGGTGATCAGCGACCAGCCGGCGCAGGCGCCCAGCAGGATCATTCCCGCCCCGTCAGAAACGTTTCGCCTGACGTCGGCCGCGTCCATACCGGTCGCGGGCCTCGTCTCCGTCGACCCCACCGCCGCCCCTCGTCCCCGGTCCCCGACCCCTGCCCCAGGCCACGGCCGGGCATGACACCGGATCCGGCCGCACTGCCGAGGCTGGGCTCACCGTAGCGGCTGATGACCGGTTTGGACACGAGATGCGGCGGAAAGTCGCGGTGGAGACGGGTGCCGGGGTGCCGGGGGGCTTTGTGTGTGCGGTTGGTGCGGGGGGTGCGGAACGGCGCTTTCCGCCCGGCCGGCGGGGGAGGGCGGCGACCAGCGACAACCGCGTCCGGCCGAGCCGGTCCCGCCGTCGTACCGCGCTGTCGGGGGCCCAGGAAGCGGCCGTACACTCACCCGGGTGACCGTCACCGCAACTTCCGTGGACCAGCCGGACCAGCTCCAGCCGTCCCCCGCGACCGGCGCGTTCCGCGGCCGGCTGCTCCGCCTGGTCCCGGCCGTGGCCTCCGCGCTCTGCGGAGTGCTGCTGTACGTCAGTTTTCCGCCGCGCACCCTGTGGTGGCTGGCGCTGCCCGCCTTCGCCGGCTTCGGCTGGGTGCTGCGCGGCCGTGGCTGGAAGGCGGCCCTAGGCCTCGGCTATCTCTTCGGGCTCGGCTTCCTGCTGCCCCTGCTGGTGTGGACCGGCGTGGAGGTCGGCCCCGGTCCCTGGCTGGCGCTCGTCGCCATCGAGGCGGTCTTCGTCGCCTTGGCCGGCGTCGGTGTCGCCGCCGTGTCCAAGCTGCCGGCCTGGCCGGTGTGGGCCGCCGCGCTCTGGATCGCGGGCGAAGCGGTACGCGCGCGTGTGCCCTTCCGGGGCTTCCCCTGGGGCAAGATCGCGTTCGGGCAGGCGGACGGCGTCTTCCTGCCGCTCGCCGCGGTGGGCGGCACACCCGTGCTCGGCTTCGCGGTCGTGCTGTGCGGATTCGGCCTGTACGAGGCGGGCCGGCTGATCGCCGAGCGGCGCCGCACGCATGCCGTACGGCGCGGAGCCGCGGCCGCCGCGCTGCTGAGCGTGGCCGTCCCGGTCGCGGGCGCGGTGGCCGCCCGGCCGCTCGTGAGCGACAAGGCCGAGGACGGCACCCGGACCGTCGCGGTCATCCAGGGCAACGTGCCGCGCTCCGGGCTGGAGTTCAGCGCCCAGCGGCGGGCCGTGCTCGACTACCACGTGCGTGAGACGCTCAGGCTCGCCGCCGACGTCAAGGCGGGGAAGACCCCGAAGCCGGACTACGTGCTGTGGCCGGAGAACTCCTCCGACATCGACCCCTTCGGCAACCCGGACGCGGCCGCCGTGATCAACGGGGCCGCCAAGGCGGTCGGCGTGCCCATCTCGGTCGGCGGGGTCGTCGAGAGGGACGGCAAGCTGCTCAACGAACAGATCCTGTGGGATCCGGCCAAGGGGCCGACGCAGACCTACGACAAGCGGCAGATACAGCCGTTCGGCGAGTACCTCCCGCTGCGCGGCTTCGTCGGCGCGATCAACAAGAACTGGACCGGCATGGTCCGGCAGGACTTCAGCCGCGGCAGCACGCCGGGCGTGTTCGACATCGACGGCGCCAAGGTGGGCCTCGACACCTGTTACGAGGCCGCCTTCGACTGGGCCGTGCGGGACACGGTCACCCACGGCGCGGAGATGATCTCCGTGCCGAGCAACAACGCGACCTTCGACCGCAGCGAGATGACCTACCAGCAGCTCGCCATGTCACGGATCCGCGCCGTCGAGCACAGCCGCACCGTCACCGTGCCCGTGACCAGCGGCGTCAGTGCGGTCATCATGCCGGACGGGAAGATCACCCAGAAGACCGGCATGTTCGTGCCCGCCTACCTCGTCCAGAAGGTTCCGCTGCGCACCTCCAAGACCCCCGCGACCGAACTGGGCATCCTCCCGGAGATCGCTCTGGTGCTGGTCGCCGCGGGCGGTGTCGGCTGGGCGATCGGGTCCGGGCTGCGCGGCCGGCGCACCGGTGGCGCGTAGCCGTACGACGGGCACACGCCCCCTGAAACGGCACCAACGGCCCCTGAACTGCCAGGAGAGCGCGGGCCCGGCAGAGCACGGGCCCGGCCGGTTAGGGTCGGGCTCATGGCTACTCCTGACTTCATCCGCACGCTCCGGGCCTCCGCCGGCCGGCAGCTGCTCTGGCTCCCCGGGATCACGGCGATCGTCTTCGACGACGAGGGCAGAGTGCTGCTGGGCCGGCGGACCGACACCCGCAAGTGGTCGGTGATCGGGGGTATCCCGGAGCCCGGCGAGCAGCCCGCGGCCTGTGCCGTGCGGGAGGTGTTCGAGGAGACGGCGGTGCACTGCGTGGCCGAGCGGGTCGTCCTCGTCCAGGCCCTGGACCCGGTCACCTACCCCAATGGTGATCAGTGCCAGTACATGGACATCACCATCCGCTGCCGGGCCGTGGGCGGCGAGGCCCGGGTCAACGACGACGAGTCCCTGGAAGTGGGCTGGTTCGCGGTGGACGCGCTGCCCGATCTCAACGAGTTCGGCCGGGTCCGGATCAAGCAGGCCATGTCTGACGGCCCCACATGGTTTGACCCTACGACTGTCGGCTGAAGTATGGGTGGTCACCACATGTGGTGATGGGTGGGCTCCGCTTAGGGTCGGCACATGACCTCGTCCAGCCTCCCGACCGGCCTACGCCCGCAGCCCCTCGCCCTCGACCTCGGCGGCCGCACCGCCCTCGTCACCGGTGCCGCCGGCGGCATCGGCCGCGCCTGTGCGCTGCGGCTCGCGGCCGCCGGTGCGCGGGTGCGGGCCGTCGACCGGGACGCGGCCGGCCTGGCCGAGCTGGCCCAGCACGCGGAACAAGCCGGTGACCTCCCGGGAACGGTCGTACCGCACGTCGTGGACCTCACCGACCTCGACGCCGCCGAACGGGCCGCCGCGGGCGCCGACGTGCTGGTCAACAACGCGGGTCTGCAACTCGTGCGCCCCATCGAGGAGTTCCCGCCCGAGATCTTCCACACCGTGCTCACCGTGATGCTGGAAGCGCCGTTCCGGCTCATCCGCGGTGCCCTGCCGCACATGTACGAGCAGGGCTGGGGCCGGATCGTCAATGTGTCCTCCGTCCATGGGCTGCGCGCCTCCGCCTTCAAGTCCGCGTATGTGGCTGCCAAACACGGTCTCGAGGGCCTGTCGAAGACGGCCGCTCTGGAAGGGGCCGCCCATGGGGTGACCTCGAACTGTGTGAACCCGGCCTATGTGCGCACCCCCCTGGTCGAGAAGCAGATCGCCGACCAGGCGCAGGCCCACGGCATCCCCGAGGAGCGGGTGCTGTCCGAGGTCCTGCTGAAGGACAGCGCGCTGCGGCGGCTCATCGAACCGGAGGAGGTCGCCGAGGCCGTGGCCTATCTGTGCAGCCCGCAGGCGTCCTTCGTCACGGGCACCTCGCTGGTGCTCGACGGTGGCTGGACGGCCCACTGAAGCGCCCGGCACCGCCCGGCCCGGGAGTTTTCCACAGGCCTGACCGGCCGGGCGGCCGATGCGGAATCCTGTGACCATGTCTCGCGATCACGTTCAGCCGGCACCCAGCGGCAGCATCGAGGCCCCGTACCTCGAGCTGCTGGCCCGCGATGCCTCCACGGAGGCGTACGAGCAGCCGGCGCTGCTCGCCCGGGCCGAGGGCAGACCGGCCGAGCGGATCGCCGCGCTGGAACAGGCCAAGCTGCTCGCCCTGCGCGTCCGCGCCGAGCTGGAGGGGCGCCGCCGGCGCGAGGCGGAGCTGTCCGCGCTCTTCGAGACCGCCCACGACCTCGCGGGCCTGCGTGATCTGGACGCCGTCCTGCAGGCCATCGTGCAGCGCGCCCGCTCCCTGCTCGGCACGGACGTCGCCTACCTCACCCTGAACGACCCGACGCGCGGCGACACCTACATGCGGGTCACGGAGGGCTCGGTCTCCGCCCGCTTCCAGCAGCTGCGCCTCGGCATGGGCGAAGGGCTCGGAGGCCTCGTCGCCCAGACGACCCGGCCGTACGTCACGGACGACTACTTCAAGGACGCCCGCTTCCAGCACACCCTCACCATCGACGCCGGCGTCCGCGACGAGGGCCTGGTCGCCATCCTCGGCGTGCCCCTCATGCTCGGCCCGCACGTCATCGGCGTCCTCTTCGCCGCCGACCGCAGGGCACGTGTCTTCGAACGCGCCCAGATCGCCCTGCTCGGCTCCTTCGCCGCGCTCGCCGCCGCCGCGATCGACACCGCCAACCTGCTCACCGAGACCCGCGCCGCCCTGGCCGGCCTGGAGCGCGCCAACGAGATCATCCGGGACCGCAGCGGCGTCATCGAGCGCGCCTCCGACGTCCACGACCGGCTCGCCGAACTCGTCCTGCGCGGCGGCGGGGTGCACGACGTCGCCGCCGCCGTCTCCGAAGTCCTCGATGGCACGGTCGAGTTCGCCGAGGCCGACGCCGCACCGGCCAAGGCGCTGGAGGCGTCCCGCGCCGAGGGACACGCCGTACGGCACGGCAGCGACTGGATCGCCGCGGTCGCCGCCGGCGGCGAACTGCTCGGCGCGCTGGTCCTGCGCGGCCATCCCGGCCTCGACCCGGTGGACCAGCGCACCCTGGAGCGCGCGGCGATGGTCACCTCGCTGCTCCTGCTCGCCCGCCGCTCGGCGGCCGAGGCCGAACAGCGGGTGCGGGGCGAGCTGCTGGACGACCTGCTGGACGCGCGCGACCGGGACCCACGCCTGCTGCGCGAGCGCGCCGCCCGGCTGCAGGCCGACCTGGACGCCACCCATGTCGTCCTCGCCGCACGCCTCGACGGCCCGGCGGCCGACGCCGACGAGGAGGCCGCGGCCCGCCGTCGCCTGTGGTCCGCCGCCTCCCACCTCGCCGCGACCCGGCACGGCCTGGCCGCCGCACGCGACGGCGGCACCGTCCTGCTGCTGCCGCTGGGCGCCGGTGACTGCGCCACCGACCTGGCCCGCCGCATCGCCCGCCAGCTGGGCACGGCCGTCCACCAGCCCGTCACGGTCGGCGCCTCGGCCCCGGTCACAGGCCTGACCACCCACCCCGAGACCGTCGCCGCGGCCTACGCCGAGGGCCGCCGCTGCCTGGAGGCGCTGCATCTGCTGGGCCGGGCCGGTGAGGGCGCGGCGGCCGAGGACTTCGGCTTCCTCGGCCTGCTCCTCGCGGGCGAACGGGACATCGCCGGCTTCGTCGACCGCACCATCGGCCCGGTCGTGTCCTACGACGAGCGCCGCGGTACGGAACTGCTGCGCACCCTGGACGCGTACTTCGCGTGCGGGATGAGCCCGGCCCGCACCAAGGACGCGCTGCACGTCCACGTGAACACGGTCGCCCAACGGCTGGAGCGAGTGGGCCGGCTGCTCGGCGAGAACTGGCAGACCCCGGAACGCGCCCTGGAGATCCAACTGGCCCTGCGACTACACCGGTTGGCGGCCCCGGACAGACGCTGACCCCCGCACGGATGTGCCGTACGGGGGCCCGGCAGTGGATGTGCGCGAGGAAAGCCACGCCGGCCGGGCGGAGCCGCAGGGGCCGGGCGGACCGACGTCCGGTCTGGCGGACCGGCGTCGGATCGGGCGGACCCGGGCCGATCAGGCCGTCCGTGCCTTCGCGGCGGGGCTCGCGCCCGCGGACTCGCCGCCCTCGGCCTCGTCGCGGGCGAGATCCCGGTGCCGCGTCTCCCGTGCGATGCCCACGGCGACCAGGGTCAACACCGCGGCGGCGATCACGTAGAGGGCGATAGGGGTGGAGCTGCCGTACCCGTCGAGCAGCGCGGTGGCGATGAGCGGGGCCGGCGCGCCCGCCGCCACGGAGGCGAACTGGGCGCCGATGGAGGCGCCCGAGTACCGCATCCGGGTGGCGAACATCTCGGCGAAGAAGGCGGCCTGGGGTGCGTACATCGCGCCGTGCAGCACGAGCCCGACGGTCACGGCGAGGACCAGGTATCCGAAGGACCCGGTGTCCACGAGCGAGAAGAACGGGAACATCCACAGGCCGACACCGGCCGCGCCGAGCAGGTACACCGGCCGCCGCCCGACCCGGTCGGACAGGGCGCCCCAGGCCGGGATGACGGCGAAGTGCACGGCGGAGCCGATGAGCACCGCGTTGAGCGCGGTCTGCTTGGAGACACCGGCCGAGGTGGTGGCGTAGACGAGGATGAAGGCGGTGATGACGTAGTAGCTGATGTTCTCCGCCATGCGGGCGCCCATCGCCACCAGCACGTCCCGCCAGTGGTGCCGCAGCACGGAGACGAGCGGCAGCTTCTCCGTGTCACCGGCCGCCCGCCGGGACTCGGCCCGCTCCAACGCCTCCTTGAAGACGGGCGATTCGTCGACGGAGAGACGAATCCACAAGCCGATGAGCACGAGCACCCCGGAGAGCAGGAACGGAACCCGCCAGCCCCAGGCCCCGAAGGCGTCGTCGGAGAGCGTGGCGGTCAGCAGTGAGAGCACGCCGGTCGCGAGCAACTGCCCCGCCGGCGCGCCGGTCTGCGGCCAGGAGGCCCAAAAGCCACGCCGCCGCGCGTCCCCGTGCTCCGACACCAGCAGGACGGCACCGCCCCACTCACCGCCGAGCGCGAATCCCTGGACGAGCCGCAGGAGGGTGAGCAGCACGGGCGCGGCCGACCCGACCGTGGCGTGTGTGGGCAACAGCCCGATGGCAAAAGTCGCCCCGCCCATCATCACCAGGCTCAGCACGAGCAGCTTCTTCCGCCCCAGCCGGTCCCCGTAGTGCCCGAACACGAGCGCCCCCAGCGGACGCGCCGCGAACCCGACGGCATACGTCAGGAACGACAACAGCGTCCCGACGAGCGGATCGGAGTCCGGAAAGAACAACTTGTTGAACACCAGCGCGGCGGCAGACCCGTAGAGGAAGAAGTCGTACCACTCGATGGTGGTGCCGATGAGGCTGGCGGCGACGATGCGGGGGAGGCTGGACGGGGCTGGTGGAGCGGTCGAGGGGGAGGACATCGGCACCACTTCCTGGCGTTTTGAACGGGGACGTTTGCGTGTCGCCACACCGTAGGAACGGGCAGGTCAGAGGCGTATGTGGTGGGACACCATAGTTCTGGGCGTGGGAGTGCGTGCGCCCACCATGTGGGCGCGGCCGGGGCAACGGAGGAAGACCGTCGGGTGGCTCGCACCGCAGCGCGAGCGCCGCAGCGCTGGGTCAAGTCGTCACGGGTTCCAGCCTCAGCCGCCGGATCGGCCAGGGGTGCCTCGGCCGGGACGAACCAGACCCGGACGTTCACCTCGGTGCGGACGGGCAGGAGGGGGGAGTCGTTCTCGGGGTGCTCGGTGAGGTGCAGAGCATGGCGCGGCCCAAGTGCCGGGCGGCGTACGCGTCGAAGGCAGCCGCGTCCGAGAGCTGGCAGACCGTCGCGACCACCTCGCGGGTCCCCGACTCCGGCCTGAAGCCCGGACCTCGCAGCAGCAGGACGTCGTCGTTGTCGATCATGGTGGCGTTGGCCGCGTCCTGACGAGGGTGTACTGGCGGAATTCGATGATGCTCATGCGTCGGCCGACCCCGTGCGGCTGAGGTCCGTGATCCAGTTGAGCTCCCAGGTACGGCCGCCGTCGCCGGAGAACTCCTCCGGGTGCACTTCACCTGGTACCGCCTCGGCCCGGACGCTGCCCGCTGAGATCGGCGCCCCGAACGGCGTCAGCGAGGCGAAGGCCTCGGAAACCACACTGAGCCCGATCACGCGCCGGACTGCCCAAGGTCCAAACAGCCTGCCTGGCGGTGACGTGCTGCCTGCGGTAGGAACAGCAGGTGTCCCGCACAGGGTTCCGAAAGCCGTGCCGTCTTCACTGGACATACCGGCGGCGTGACCTCTGTGTCGTTCAGCCCTGACGGAACCATGCTGGCCACCGGCAGCCGCGACCGCACGGTCCGCCTGTGGGATGCCCTGCCGGGGGGCCGATGCCACGGGGAAGACCGACAACACCGCGACGTCCATGGTCTTCACCGCAGACGGCCGCGCGCTGGAAACCGGCGACGCCGCCGGGAGAGTCAGCACTTGGGACATGCACCTCCAACAGACACGCAGCACCCACACCGTCGCCTCCGCCGGCATAGCCAGTTCAGTGAGCCTGCCTCAAGACAGTCATGTGATAGCGGCCTTGACCAGCGACGACGGCGGCAGCGTGCTGTTGCTTTTGTGACGGCGGACCTCAATCATGACGGGCGCGTCCTTGCCACCGGCGACACCGGTGCGCCCGTACGACTGTGGGACGTATCCCCCCTCACCGTACGCTGAGGGGGCGTCAGCCCGAACGGAGTGATTGCCAGGATTTGCCGCGCCCTGCACCGGGGGCTCAGTGAGCAGGAACGAGCCGAGCATCTCCCGGGCCGACCGCAGTATCGAGTGTGCACGGACTCGCAGGGTCGGCCACAAGCCCTACCCGCGAAGTTGCCTGTCCCCGGTGCCGGGCGTCAGGCAGTGGGCGTCCTGCTCCACAGTCTGAGCAGGACCCGTTCCGGCTGCTCGCCGCCGGACAGCATGCGGGCTGCGCGCGGCCAGGTCTCCTGGGGCAGGGCGTACTCCGTGACCAGGCGGTAGATGGTGGGTCCTGGGCCCGGCAGCATCAGCAGTTCGCCCAGCAGGCGGGCCTCGGCCGGCGCGGCCTCGGTAGCGAGGACGAGGTCCAGCGCGTCGGAGCCGAACCGTTCAACGAGCGCCAGCCCGTCTTCCCCCGCCGTCAGCAGCCACGGCGTGAGGACTCCGGCGTGTGCCCCGTGCTTCTCGCGCTGCTCCACGAGCAGGCGCAGTACGCGCGGGCCTGAGCCGCCCGCGAGGAGCGGCAGCCAGCGCGGGCCCCACACCGTCACCGCCTCGGCGGTGCCGGGCAGGCGCTGCTCGACGACGGCCGCGGTGACCGCGACCCGCGGGCCGAACCGCGTACCGACATTGAGCACGGCCTCCAGGGAGCGGGTCGCCAGCTCACTGGTCAGCGGGGCCAGTTCGGCGAGCATGCGGCGCTGCTCGGGGCTGAGGCGGTGTCGCTCAGCGAACTGCTGTGCCACCACGCCCAGTCCGTCGCGTAGCAGCGTGCGCAGCGCCTGCGCGGGGTCGGCGGCGTAGAGGATCAGTGGCAGCTCGCGGCGCGCCCGGGGGTCGAGGGTGGCCTTGGGTTCGGCAGCGTACAGTCGCAGCAGGGCGGCGCGCTGTTCGGGGCTGCTCAAGGTGGCCAGCAGGGGCAGCAGGACCGGGTCGGCGGCCAGCGCGTCGGTCGTCCCCGGGGCCGCTCCCGGGCCCATCACGGCGGCGGCGACCCGCTGTTCCAGCCGGGGGCCGTGCACGGCCCAGGTCCGGATCTTTCCGGGGCGGGAGATGACGTTGCCGAGGACCCAGTCCAGCTCCTCGCCGCGCGCCAGCTGCCAGCGCGACCAGGCGACCGCGGCCGCGGTGTCCAGCGGCTCGGTGTGCTCGGCGCGTTCGTAGTCGCGTTCCTGGAAGGCGGTCAGGACCTCGTCCGTCGTGCGGCCGATCCCGTCGGCGTACCCCTTGATCCGGCTCATGGACCGCTGGTCCAGGCCGAGTTCGAGGGCGTGCCGCAGACCCTCGGTGCCGTACTCCGCGAGGGCCGCCCGGGTGTCGGGGAAGCCCGCGACGATCTCGGCGATGTCCAGGTCGCCCTGTTCGGCCAGCCAGCGGGCGGCGAGGGCCGGGTGGGCGCAGACGACCGGCCAGTCGGCGGGTGCCGTGCCGAGCAGTGCGCGCACCGCGTCGTGCCCGAGGACGTTCGCGTCGGCGGCGATCTGCGACAGCACCCGGGCGTCCACCGCTCCGGTGGCGTCCTGCTCCACGACCTGTACCCAGCCGAGGCCGAGCACGCCCAGGTGCTCGGGCTGGCGCAGCCCGTCCAGCAACCGCCGCCACATCTGCGGGGTGTAGCGGGACAGCAGGTCCAGGTCGTCGCCCTGGAGGTGGGGCCGCAGCAGGTCGAGCAGCTCGGGGTCCTCCAGCCGGCCGGCGAGGAACTGGAGGCTCGGGGCGGGGATCTGGGAAAGCAGCGAGACCAGCGGGTCGTCCATCTGGGTGACGGCGGCGGCGAGCCGCTCCGGCTCCACCTCCGGTACGGCCGTGCACAGCCGCCCGTAGAGGCCGACGCGGCGGATGCCCGGCCGCTCCCGCAGCGCGTCGTCCATCGACAGCCCGTCCGCGCCTACCGGCCTCCGTGCGTCGAAGACGTCGGCGAGCCGGCCGGCCACGGGCAGCAGACGGCGCGCGGCCTCTCCGTACAGGTCCTCCTCGGCGGGGCCGAGCAGCGCCGACATCAGGCAGTCGCGGAACACCGAACGGGGAACGCCCGACAGGGCCGTCACCAGGCGGCGCATACCGGCCTCGTCCAGCTGGCGGTTGCGTTTGCGCATGCCGGGCGTGTTCTGCCGGGACCGTACCGCCACCAGCAGTTCGGTGTTGGTGCCGAAGCAGTCGGCCATCCGGTCCAGCAGCATGCCGCGCTCGCGCGGCCGCATCCGGTCGGCGCCGCCGAGCTTGAGGGTCCAGCCCGCGGCGAAGGTGCGCCGGCGGATCGCCTGGCCGGTGCTGCGCCGGCGGGCTGCCGGAACGTTGGGGTCCTGGAGGAGTTCCTCCGAGTACTGCTCCAGGGCCGGGTCCGTGAGATACGGCAGCTGGTCCGCCGGCCGGCCCGCGATCTTCGGCGGGGTCAGGGAGAGGTCCTCGGGGTCGATCTGGTCGACGTTCCCAGCGCGTTCCCGCTGCAGGCGGCGCAGGGCGGTGCCGCCGATCCGGCCGGCGATCACCACGCGGGCGTGCGGTGCCGCCTTCGCTGCCAGGCAGACCCGGTCCACCAGTTCGTCCGGCCGCACCAGCACCCAGCCCGCCCCGGACAGCAGGGTCGCGACGCGCGTGTTGAGCCGTCGGCCCTCGAAGGCGGCCAGCGCGATCACCTTCGGGCCGTGGTCGTGCAGCAGGCCCAGGCGTAGCGCCTCGGGGTTGATCTCCCGGCGGGAGCCGCCGCTGTACTGCGCGACGTCGTCGTAGACCAACAGAGCCTCCGCCTCGGTGATGTCGGCGCGGGCGCGGGCCTGTTCCTCCGCGCGGGCCTCCTGAGCCAGGGTGTCGGCGAGCTGTCCGGGCCGCAGCGTGGGGACGCGGCGGAAGCCGGCCGCCCGCAGATAGGCGCCGAGGTCGGCCGGGCCGTCCACCGAACCCCAGGCGCCGGGGGGCAGCCCGCAGGCCATCCAGCCCGCCAGCCGGATCAGGGCGCGGACCTGGACCTCCCGCCAGCGGACGAACGCCTCGTTCCCGGTGGCCGCGGTGGGCAGGTCGCTGCCGAGCAGCAGTGCGGTCGGCAGGGACATGCCCTGGATGCCGGGCATGCGGCCCTCGGAGGGGATGTAGCCGTGCCGGCCGATGCCGGCCAGCATCATCGAGCCGGAGTTCACCACGAGGTGGTCGGGCGACAGCTCGATCGGGACGAACCCGGCGCGCGCCATGTCGTCCAGGGCGCGGCCGAGCGGCACCAGGGTGCGCAGCGCCCCGGACGGTGTCCACCGGTGTCCGGCAGTCAGCATGGCGTCGAGGTCGTCGCGTTCGCGCAGGGCGCGCAGTGGCACGGACGAGGCGCCCGGGGCCCAGGCCGTGATCAGCGCGGGCGGCAGACCGGGGTGGTCGACGAGGTCGAGGAGCGCGGGCGTGACGGGGTTGCCGGCGGCGAGCAGCGCGGCGGCCTGGCCGCGCTGTCTGCGGTTGGGGAAGACGCGCAGGGCGCCGTAGACGTCAGCCTCCTCGTCCTTGACCATGCGGGTGGCTCGGATCGCGGCGGCACCCGCCGAGCGCAGGTGTCCGGGGCGCAGCTGCACGGTGTGCGGCTCCCAGAAGCGTCCGGAGCGGCCGGGGATCCGGGGCAGGAGCCGGCCGAGGGTGGCGTCGGAGGTCATCGGGGACTGCCTCCCAGCGTGCGGAGCGCGGACTGCAGGACGGTGGCGCTGCGGGCGCGGGCGAGGTCGATGCGG
Source organism: Streptomyces sp. NPDC001709 (assembly GCF_053596375.1). Lineage (NCBI taxonomy): Bacteria > Bacillati > Actinomycetota > Actinomycetes > Kitasatosporales > Streptomycetaceae > Streptomyces > Streptomyces sp. NPDC001709. Next base: position 35,171 of record NZ_JBSFGB010000035.1, read on the forward strand.
ACCCGGTCGACGGTGGCCAGCCGGAACTTCCGCGCCGACAGGCAGGTGGCGAGGGCGTTGGTGAGCACCGGCCCGTAGTTGAGCGAGGTGAGGTACTTCCGGCCGGGGGCGCTCGCCTCGAAGTCCTCCGCGTACAGCTGGCGGTACTGCTGCGGATCGAGGCGTTTCAGCGCGGCGGCGTGCGCGAGGGTGGCGCCGAGCATGTAGATGTCGAACCGCACATTGGCCTCGCCCCGCTCGGCAGACTCGTCGGAGCCTTCGGGGCCGGGCGGCGCGTACGCCGGGGTGGTGGTGGAGATGTAGTCGCCGACCTGCACGGCGGCGTCGTAGTCGATCAGCACATAGCGGGCCGGCGGGCCGAGGACGAGGATGTTCTCCGGCTTGACGTCGGCGTGGATCCAGCCCTTGGACGAGGTCTTCCCGTTGTGCCGCTCGGCGTGCAGGGCGGCGAGGGTGTTGCACAGCTGCTCGGCGAGGTCGAGGAGTTCGTCCTCGGTGAACCGGCGCTGCTCCTTGGCCCTGGCCTCGATCTCGTCTTCCAGGGTGCGCGAGGCCCCGCCCCGCTGGCCGATGAACTGCTGGACCAGGAAACTCTCGGGCGGGACCGGATCCGGGTGCCGGCCGGCGGCGATCAGGGACGGGGAGGGCTGGGATTCCACGCTGATGACAACCGGGCACTGCTGGGTGAGCTGGGTGGCCTGGCGGACGGCGCGCAGCCCCTGCCGGCGTTGGTTCTGCTGGACGGACAGCGCGTTCTGGACCAGGCGGGGGTCGTCCAGGGCCGTCTCCGACCACCACATGCCCTTGATCACGACCTCGCCGCCGGACCAGCGGTCCTCGGCGAGCACAATGTATCCCTGGCCGGCCTTGGCGAGCAGCCGGCGCGTGATGAACCTGCCGTCCGCCCCGAAGTCGGCGGGTATCCAGGCTCGCCGCGGCGAGCCCTTCTCGTCGGCGGTGTCGGCATGCTCCCAGTGCGGTACGAACTCGTTCACACGTCCTCATTCACAGGTCGGCCACCACCCAGCTGTCGCCCGGAACTCACAGCTCGCCCCCACAACGGATGCGCAGCCGGACCGTGCCCGGTCCGAGGTGCAGTTCATCGCCGTCCTCGAGCGCGTACGGCAGCGCGGTGGCCAGTCGGCCGGACTGGGGGCGGCCCACGAAGTCCAGTTCCGGGTTGAGGAACGAGACGTTCAGGTGCTGCTCTGGCACGTGCTCGACCAGTGGCTTCCCGTCGTCGTCGAGGAAGATCCGCAGATGCGTGCGTGATATCTCGTCGGCCTCGTCGCGGCCGAGCCCCTCCGTGACGTCGGTGACACCGGGGCGGCTGTGCGAGGCCCGGCCCAGGGTCAGACCGTCGGCCGGTACGGTGATCGTGCGCCGGACCGTGTAGCCGTGCTGGACTGTCACCTGGACGGGGCCGCCGTCAGGGCCGTCGGGCAGCGGCGGTTCGGCGATGAGCTCGACAGCCTCGTAGCCACAGGAGAGGCAGTACCAGCGGGCGCCGTCCTTGTTGACCTGCCGGGGCAGCAGCACCTCCCCGCCGCGCAGGCAGCCGCCCGGCGCGGAAGTACAGCGGAACCGTACCTCGGCGTCCTTGCGCAGCAGGCCCGCCTTGGTGAGCTTCCGCTGCCGGTCGCGCTCTATCTCCTCGTCGCTGGCCACGCCGAGCTGGCGCGGGCTGAACATGATCTGCCCGCGCATCCTGCGCACGCTCCACACGCGCGACCCGTTGCCCTGGAGCCAGGAGTGCTCGCGGCGTGCGTAGCGGAAGTTGTCGCTGGAGACGATGGCCGCGTCGAACTGCTCGGCCAGCGCGAGGATCCGGTCGTCGGCGTCGCCCTGGTGGACCTCCAGCCAGTGGGCGCGCTCGGCCTGTTCGACGAGGTGCTGGTCGTCGAGCACCGGCCGGACACTGGCGTCGAGGACGGCTACGGCGTCGGTACCGGGGTGGTCGCGCAGCCAGGCCTCCCGTACGTCGACGACCCGCGAGAACGGCCAGGGCCGTTTCCTGGTCGCGGCGACGTTGGAGGCGTCAATGATCACGCCGGGAACGCTCACGCCGGACCCCGTCCGTGCGCCGGGGGCTGGGTGGGAGCGTCGGCGCCGCCGCCGTACGAACTGCCGGAACCGCTGCCGTACAAGGCGCCGCCGTACGGATCGCCGTACGCCCCGTCCCGGTAGGCTCCCTCCCGGTACGAACCGCCGTCGTACGAACTCCCGCCGAACGAACCGGAGTCGTCATCGTCCTCGTCGTCCAGGCTGCGCTGCCGGCGGCGGGCCCGGATCTCGTCCGGCATCTCCACCGGGATGTCCTGGAACCAGTCGCGCTTGTTCCTGGTGGAGCTGCGGCTGGACGTCGCGCGGGACTCGTTGAGCACGTCCTTCGCCTGCAGGCCCTCCCGCAGCCCGCCGCTCGCCTGCTGGAAGGCGGCCGCGAGATCGGGGTCCGGGATGTCGCGGGCGCGCGCCACGCCCTCCTCGAAGATCCGCTCCCGTTCGCCGTTGGAGCCGGCCGCGGCGGCACGGTCGTTGATCTCCCGCTCCAGGTCGACGGCGGCGATCTCGCGGGCGTAGTCGGGCCGGATGTTCTGCGCCAGTGGGTTGTTCACCGTGCGCAGTTCGAACTTCTCCGGGTTCAACTGCCGTGCGTCAGCCCCGGATCCGATGCGTCCGGTCGCCTTGAGGACGGGGACCGGACCGGCGCTGATCCGTTCGGGCGCCCGGAGTTTCAGCGCGTAGCGCGGCTGGCCGTCATGTCCCTCGGCGATGGCGCCCAGGTTGAGGCGGACTTCGCTGGGGCGCCGGCCGCCCCCGTCGGCCAGGACGCCGTCGAGCCGACGGCGGGCGGGGTCGATCTGGTAGACGCCGAGCACCTGGAAGTGCGGGTTGATCTCAAGGGACAGTTCGCCGCTGCCGGCCACCACGTCTCTGCCGTACGCCGCGAGGCGCGCCGTGATCTGTTTCATCGCGTCGGCGGCGGTGGTCCGCGAGGCCACGTGCTCGGTCATCCCCGTGGGCGCGAGCTGCACCAGCAGGTCGTAGTCGGCGCCCGCGCCGATACCGATGACGTCGGTGTGCAGTTCCCGGCCGGCGGCGTCCTGGGCGAGGGCGGCCAGCCGCCTCGGGTCCGTCTCGCCGAAGTTGGGCAGCCCGTCGCTGAGCAGCACGACCCGGCGGGAGCCCGCCCGGTGCCCGCCCAGCTGGGCGTACGCGCGCTGAAGGGCGCCCTCGATGTTGGTCCAGCCGCGCTCGTTCTCGGGGTTGCCGTCCCAGGCGCCCTTGCGCCGCAGCTCCCCTGCGGTACCGGAGAAGCGCAGCCCGGAGTCCTGCGCGAAGGTGATGACGTCGACCCGGGCGCCCTGGGGCAGCGCGGCCGCCAGTTCGCGCACGCCGGATTGCGCCACGTCCTTGCGGCTGATGTCGTTCGGGTCGGCCGCGTCGGCGAACTCGTCGGTCGTCGAGTCGGCCCTGATGCCCATCGACCAGCTGTCGTCCACGGCGAGGACGTAGGCGACGCCGTCGGCCACCCGGTCGGTGCGGCGCAGCACCGGCGGGGCGATCGACACCACGAACTCTTCGCCTATGTGGGCCTCGAGACGGTCAGCCGCGATCTTGATGTCCTCGCTCATACGTCCTTCGCCTCTCCGATCGCACACACCAGTGCCGTGGCGTTGTCCCAGCCGCCCAGAGCCTCCGCCCGCTGGACGAGGGCTGCGGCGAGCGCAGGGGCGGCCGGGCGCCCCGACGCGTCGAGTTTCGCGGCCAGTTCGGCCAGCACTGCTCCGAACCAGCGCTCCCGCTCGGGCTGAGTCGCCCCGTCCGAGGCGAGCAGCAGCAGGTCGCCCGGGGCCAGCCCGACGGTGCTGTGCGTCCAGCGGCCGGGGCCCCCGCCCAGGAAGTTGACCAGTGAGGACCCCTCGCCCTCGGCGTCCGGGTTGACCCGCAGCAACTCGGCGTAGCCCGTGTGAGCTGGCGTCAGTTTCCAGGCTGCATACGGCGGTTCTGGGCCCTGAACCGGCCTGTGCGGCTCGTCGCCGCGCTGCGATGTGCGCAGCGGCCGTACGAGCCAGGCCTCCGCGTCGCCGACGGACACCACGGACGCCGTGCCATCCGGGCGCACGGTCGCCAGGACGGCCGCGGCGCTGCCCTCGGTGGCTCGGCCGACGGCCGCGTCGAGTTCGGCGACCAGCTCACCCGGGGGCAGGTCTTCGTCCATCAGCCAACGCCGCGTGGCCTGTTCCAGCGCGGCGCGGGAAGCCTTGCCGCCGGATCCGTCGCCGTCGCCGGTCACGCCGTCGAAGACGGCACAGCGCACGGTGCCGGACGGGCCGCGCAGGGCACCGGCCGCGTCCTCGTTGTCGGTGGCCGGATCGCCCTTGGCCTTGCGGGAGCCCACCGCGGTCTCCCGGTAGCAGGTGGCCGAGACGCGGCCCGCCGCGCGGCGTTCCAAGGCGTCGTGCAGCGGCGCCATGCCGGCGGCCAGCCCGTGCCGCAGGTCGTGGCCGAGCAGTCGGCGGCAGATGGCGTCCAGGCCGGACGGGAAGGTGCCCGCGAACACGTCGAGCATGTTCAGTGCGTCTCGCAGATCGAGGCAGGGCCTCTCGGCGACGGCGTCCACCAGCGCCTGTACGAGGGCGCGCCGGTCTCGTGGCTGCGGTGCTCCGTCGCGCCGGTCGCGGGGCTCGATGCCGCCGTCGAGGTCGTAGCGCGGCAGCGCGGCCACCTGCCAGCCCTCGTACGAGTCGTGCCGTACGGACTCGGTGACCAAGGTACCGGGCCCGACCCGGGTCAGCGCGGCGTCCACCGTCGCCCACAGCGCGGGCAGTTCGTCGAGGAGTTCGGCCCGGTCGAGGCTGCCGTGCTCGACGATGCCGTCCCGTAGGGTCGGTGCCAGCTCCTGGTTCCAGCGCACGACGATCTCGGGGACGGCGACGGTCGTGAACTCCGGTGCGTCCTCCTCGCCCTCCGCCTCCTGTGCCTCTGTTGCCCCGTTCTGCGGCGCGGCCGTGTCCTCGTCGGCCGGGGTTTCGCTCAGCGGCGACTCCATCGCGCTCACGCCCCCTTGAGTACGAAGGTCAGGACGACCGCGATCACGGCGAGCACACCGACGAGCACGAGACGCTGTACGCCCGTGCGGTTCGCCCGGTTCAGCTCCTCGGCCAGCCGGGCCCGGTCGCCCTCCGCCTGCTGGGCCCGGAACTGCCAGTGCTGGACGGTCTGGGCGGCCTGGTCACGGGCCGCGGCGATCTGCCGCTGGGCCTCCGTCTGAGCGGCGGCGACCTGCTGGGCCGCTTCCTGCTGTGCGCGCCGCTCCTCGTTCTGGGCCTGCTCCTCGCGCATCCGGGCGTGCCGTTCGGCGAGCTCCGCCCGTTCGGCCAGCTCCCGCTTCGCCACGTTGAGCTGGATCTCGGCCCGGTGCGCCGCCGCGGCGGCCTCGGCACGCACCCGCTCGCGTTCTTCCGCCACAGCCCGGTTCAGCACGGCGTCCAGATCGGGCCCCTGGCCGACCGGGAAGGGCGTCGCCCGGCGGGGCTCGGCGGCGGACTGCGGCTCGGTGTCGGAGTAGAGCTCGGCGACGGAGGTGGCGGCACCCACGGGCGGTTCGGCCAGCGAAAGCGGTACCGGGCGTACGGTCAGCCTGGCCGGGTCGACGACCGTGACCGGGCGCCAGCCGCTGAACCCGTCGGGTTCGCCGTCGTACACGGCGGTGACGCCACACCCGGACCCGAGGACGGCGACGAGGCCGTCGACGTGGGCCCACAGGGTCTCGCCGGCGGTCAGCAGGGACGCGACGACCTCGGGCGAGGGGGTCGGGACGCCCGCCGGAGGGGAGGGCGGGGGCAGCGACGGTATGCCTTCGGCAGCAGCCGGGGCGAAGACACCCCAGTCGGCATCCGCGTCCGCGGCGGGTGCGGGACCGGGCGGGGACGAGGGGGAGGGGGACGGGCTGGTCCTGGGTTCGGGTTCGAAGATCCCCCACCCGTCGTCCGTGTCCGACCGGGGCGGGTGCGACGGCGGGTGCCCCCCGGACGACGGCGTCTCGCCTACGAACGAACCCCACTCGGCCACAAACGCCCCCACGTTTCCAGTCCGGCTCGCCGACAAGAGCACCCACCTGTCCGACGGGTGATCCGTGCGTGACGAGGAACAGCAATGCTCCTACCCTGTAAGGTAATTAACATCACATCAGGCCGCCGTGGGGGCATTTTGGGGGAAGCGGGGGGTTCTTGTGGACAGGCACTTGACGGCGGATTTCGCGGAGGCGTGCTTCCTCGTCGACCTGTCGCCCGTGGTGCGCCGGAGGGACATCGGCGAGCCCGGTCTGCGCTCGCTGCGCCGGCTGGCGCTCGTCGTCGACGCGGCCGTGGAACTGGCCCGTGACCCGGACGCCAAGCTGTTCCTGGTGGCCGACCGCAGCCTGCGCGCGGGGGCCCGCGAAGAGTTCAACGATCCGGCGGACGTGCGCGTGCTGCGGGACTGGGTGCGGCGGGGCCTGGTCGAGGAACTCGAGGATGCCGACGGACGCGTCCTGGAGCTGTGCGAGATGACCGGCATCCCCGTCATCACGTACGACTACTACCGGGACGCCCGCGTGGAGTTCCCCTTCCTCCAGGGCAACACGGATGACTTCCTGCAACCGACTCCCGCTCCGGACGGCACGGTCCGGCTCATGCCCCTGGACATGGGCGTGGCGAGCGACGCACAGATCTCCCGCAAGTCGGAGGAAACGGTCCTGAAGAAGCAGGGCTTGCTCGGCCCGCAGCGCAAACCCCGCTCGGAGGTGGTGCGGCGTAACTGGCGCTGCCCCGACGACCGTTGCACGCTCTACGACACCCGCAAGGGATCGTCCGTCATGCTGCCCCGCATGCGCGGCGGCGTACCGACCTGCGACTTGCACAGCCTCGAACTGGTCGACGACGGGCCACGCACCGCTACCGCGCAGGTAAAGCTGATGCTCGATGGCGCCTGCGTGGCGCGCTTCACGCTGGAGGACGGCTCGACGGTACGGATCGGCCGCCGGCCGGGACCGAACGGCATCGCCCTGCACGGCCTGGTGCCCGCCGAGCGCGCGGCCCGCATCAGCCGCGTGCACGTGGAGCTCCGGGTCACGGGAGGTGTCGTACGCGTCGAGGACGTGAGCAGTTACGGCACCCGCTGGCGGCCCACCGCCGGGAAGACGGGCCCCGGGCCCTGGCGTGACCTTGGCACGGGGGCGCGGCGGGAGTTCCGCGGCGGTGACGAACTGGAACTGACCGAGGGGGTCGTGCTCGCGCGCAGCGGCCGCCGTTTCCCCACGGAACTGGCGCAGGAGTGGCAGCGGCGCACTCCGCCGTCAGGCGGGGGTTCGGGGGCTGTGACGCGGATGTACTGAGGGGCGTGGTCAGCCCGCCGAGTTCGAGCCCTGGCCGCTGCCGATCGCACGTGGAACTCATCCTCCCCCGCCCCCGGCGGTGCCTGGCTGTCTCCCGAGTAGACGACGTCGCCGCCCCGCCACACTCCGAGGAAACCCGCCTCGTACAGCACGTCGATCATCCCCTGCGGGGTCAGGCTGCCGGTGTAGGCGGGATAGTCCTGGTGCAGCGCCTCCCTGCGCACCTCGAACCGGGTCTCGATCATCTCGCGCGTGACGAAGTATCCATTGTTCTCGAACATCGCGAACAGTGCCCGCAAGAAGGGATGGTTGACCAGGCACTCCTTGGCGAGTTCCTGGAGCTTCCAGCGGGAGAAGTGCTCGGTGGCCGCGAGCACGTCCTCCTCCGTGATGACGGGCCCGCCGCGCTCGTCGGCCACGCTCCGGCATGCGTTGAGGAATTGGATCGCGTCCCTGGGGCGCGGCAGGGCGCGCCCGAAGAGATGCTCCGCGGTCGGCTCGCCCCGCACGCTCGGTGGGAACAGCTGCCCCCACAACTGGTCGGCGGTGAGCTCCGCGCCGAGCGAGGCGCGGGCCCGGGCCAAGGCGACCTCCCTGAGGCCGTCGTGAGTCCAGGTGATGCGGATCTCGTCGCTGTGGAACTTGTCGCCGTCGCTGAAGTTGAGGGTGTCGTAGATGTCGGCGCGGATGAGCAGGGCCGTCCGCACAGCCCGGCCGTACCGGTCCGTGACGTGCTTGGCAGCGAGTAGCAGCCCGGTGACCAAGGCGTGGCTGTTCGGCGTCGACGGTCCACGCCGGTTCGAGCTGGTCGACGAGGTAGAGCAGCGGGGGATGGGCGTCCGCGCAGCCCAGTGCGGTGAAGGCGCCGGCCACCGCGTCCTCCAGCACCTCCAACTGACGGCTGGCCCGGGCCCTTCGGACGTGCCGCTGACGCCCAGAGCCGCCTCGGCGCCGAACGCCTTCAGGGAGAGGTTGGCCGACTGGAGCCCGCGTGCGCCGCGCCGGAGCCGGTCGTAGAGGCGGGCATCGTCCGACTCGCCGTTCGCGCGCAGGAAGGCGCGCAGGGCGCGAACGGCCGACGGCGCGCGACGGCCGTGCGCAGCGCGCGCGTGCAGGGTGAGATGGCGAGCCGCGTGGACGGCGAGGACGTACCGCCAGATGAGGGACTTGGCGGTGTCGGCGGTGATGCCCTGGAGTTCGAAGCGCCGGATCTCGTCGCCCGCGGCGTCGTCGGGGTGATCAAGACGCAGGCGCCCGGGTGGCCGTCCGGAGGCCAGTCGCCGGCAGATAGCGCTCTTGCCCGAGCCCTTGCGGCAGGTGATCAGGGGCTTCCGCCCCGAGAGGACCTCTCGGTAGGCGTAGTTGGGCCGGAAGACGGTGCCGCTCAGCAGCCCGTCGGTGAGATCGGTCTCCGCGTCGTCCCGCCCGAAGAACAGTTGCCTGACGGACCCGACTTCCTGCACCACACGTCCCCCTGGCGAAGTGAGCACCCGCCGTTTCGAGGCTGTCGCAAACCGCCGATCAAGTCATGACCGGGCCACTACGCTGCCCGGTACACGCTTTGCCTCATGAGCGCGGTCGGTTCCCGGCGCCTCGGCGGTCGAATGGTGAGGGACGGTACATGGACTATTACGATCTCGGCACGTACAGCCGCCCCGTGACGACTTCCTCGCCCGAGGCGCAACTCTGGTTCGACCGCGGGCTCGTCTGGACGTACGCCTTCAACCACGAGGAAGCCGTCTCCTGTTTCGAATCCGCCGCGGCGGCCGACCCCGGCTGCGCCATGGCGTACTGGGGCATCGCGTACGCACTCGGCCCCAACTACAACAAGCCGTGGGAGTTCTTCGACGGGCAGGACCTCGCACGCACCGTCGCACGCACCCACGCCGCCGTGGAACTCGCCCACGAGAAGGCGGAAGCCGGCGCCACGCCCGTCGAGCGCGCCCTGATCGGCGCGTTGCGTGCCCGCTGTCCGCAGCCGGAGGCCGTCGACGACTGTTCCGTGTGGAACGCGCCGTACGCCGACGGCATGCGCACCGTCTACGAACTCGCCCCGGACGACCCCGACATCACCGCCCTGTACGCCGATGCGCTGATGAACCTCACCCCCTGGCGGCTGTGGAACCTGCGTACCGGTGAGCCGGCCGAAGGCGCCCGCACGCTCGAGGCCAAGGCCGTCCTGGACCGGTCGCTCGCGACGGATGTCGGCGCGGGGCACCTTGGCATCCTGCACATGTACATCCACCTGATGGAGATGTCTCCGACGCCGGAGGCCGCTCTGCCCGTCGCCGACCGGCTACGCGGCCTGGTGCCCGACGCCGGCCACCTGCAGCACATGCCTTCACACATCGAGGTGCTCTGCGGCGACTACCGGCGCGTGGTGTCGGACAACGACGACGCGATCGCCGCCGATGAGAAGTTCCACGCGCGGGCCGGGGCCATGAACTTCTACACGCTGTATCGGTCGCACAACCACCACTTCAAGATCTACGGCGCGATGTTCCTCGGGCGGTTCCGGACCGCTCTGGAGGCCGCTGCCCAGCTGGAGGCGTCCATCCCCGAGCAGCTGCTGCGTGTGCAGAGCCCGCCCATGGCCGACTGGCTGGAGGGCTTTCTCGCCATGCGGGCCCATGTACTGATCCGCTTCGGCCGCTGGAGCGACATCCTACGGATGCCCCTGCCCGCAGACCCGGAGCTCTACAGCGTCAGCACGGCGATGCTGCACTACGCCCGAGGCGTCGCGTTCTCGGCCACCGGCCGCATCGCCGAGGCCGAGGTCGAACGCCGGCTGTTCGGCGAGGCGGTCGCCCGGGTCCCGGAGACGCGCATGCTGTTCAACAACACCTGTGCCGACATCCTGGCGGTCGCGTCGGCGATGCTCGACGGTGAACTCGCATACCGCAAGGGCGACCACGACGCCGCGTTCGCCGCGCTCGAGCGGTCGATCGAACTGGACGACAACCTTCCCTACGACGAGCCATGGGGATGGATGCAGCCCACCCGGCACGCATACGGCGCCCTGCTCCTGGAACAGGGGCGCGTCGCCGAGGCCGAGGCGGTCTACCGGGCAGACCTGGGACTCGACGACACCCTTCCACGCGCTGTGCAGCACCCCGGCAACGTCTGGGCCCTGCACGGGCTGCACGAGTGCCTGGTCCGGCTGGGCAAGGCGGGAGAGGCACAGATCGTGGCTCAGCAGTTGAAGATCGCCGCAGCGATGGCGGACGTGCCGGTCGAAGCGTCCTGCTTCTGCCGCCTCGACGCGCTCTCGGACACCGCCGGCGGAGACGGTTACTGCACTACGGAACATTGAGTCAGGAGACGGCCACTGGTGTCCCCATGGGCGCGGCGGGTGCGCTCGAACCCGGCGGGCCGTCCGCTGACGGCCGGACCCCAGACCAACGACCGCCTGACCACTTAAGGCGGAAATGTCGGGCGCCGCGCAACGAGTGCACAATGCTCGCTGGGTCGGATGAATTGCGTCAGACTGGTTCCGTCATCTCCTCCATGAGCTCCGGCAGTCTGCGCAACCTGGATAGCGTCTGGTTCAGAAGGCGCACGGTCCTATCAGCCCGCTGTCGGCCGATGGGTTGGGCGACAGACGCCGCGCGGCTCTGGTCCGCGAGGTGGCCGAGGAGTTCGCCGATTTCGGCGGAGGCCGCGTGCAGGCCACGGATCCGTTCCTCGACCCGGGTCACCAGCGTCTCAAGGGTGAGGGGTTCCTCGGGGGAGGGCACGGAGCTGTCGGATTCGCCGGCCTCATCGGTGGCGGGTGCTTCGGGCTCGGCTGAGTCTGCAGGGGCGGGCTGCGTCGCGGGGGGTTGTACTGGAGCTGACGTCATGGGTGGGTGCGTTGGTGTCATGGGTGACAGCGCGGGCAGTGCCGGCGCAGGGAGGGGGGTGGGCGCCGTCACCGTCGTGAGCAATGGTGGTGCAGAATTGGCGGTCTTGCGGGGCCGGGTACCGGTGTCCTTGGGGAATTCGCTGTCGAACCAGAGCGGTGTCATCTCCCGCCCCACCATCTCTTTGCCGGAGCCGCTGACGCGCCAGGGCCGCCGGTCTCCGTCGTCCATGGCCGCGGCCAGCGACCTTAGTACGCCGACTGCCATCATCCGGCTCTTCTCGTAGCGCAGGGCTTGCAGGCAGTTCATGACGGTTCTGCGAGATCGGCGAATCCGTTCCCCTGCGTCGCCGATCGCCTCCTGGCCGTCGAGTGAGCCTCGGTCGGCCTCGATGATGCCGAAGAAGGCCAACCAGTGCGCCGCCCGATAGGACACCAATTCGTCGAAGGCGTCGTCATCGGTGTCCGCGGTGGCGAGCAGATCTGGCAGCCTGCGCCCGGAGAGGACGATTCCCTCCCGGGCCCGGATCGAGAAGACCTGGCCCACGCGTGGGTTCCATGGCACCGGGTAGCTCTCGGAGGTCAGCGCGGACCACGTGCGCGCCCGTTGGTTGATTTCCCCCGAATTGAGCTGGGATGGTGGGTTCTCGCTGAGCGCGCGCCGCAGTAGATGACGCTTGCGCGGATCCACCGGAAACAGTTCCTGCAACAACCTCATGGAGCGCAGGTCTCGCAGCTCGGAGACCGTCATGTCCGCCGACGCGTCCGAGAGTTCACGGATCGGCCTGAGCCCGGAAAGGACCTCTGCCGATTTCTCGTCCATAACCCGTTGCGCCACGTACATTCCGAGGACGCTCCGCCCTAGCGCGCGTGAGCGGTCGAGGGCGTCGAACTCCAGCGGCGGGTGGACGTGGTCGCGCCGGTTGTTCATCTGCACGATGCGGTAGAGCCGCTGAGGAGTGGGGGTGCCGATCACCAGATGCGCGTCCACCACGGCGATGGCTGCGGCACGTCGAGCCCGTGAGCCGCTCGTCGGATCCAGTTGACCGTCGCCCGTCTCCGCGAACTCCCTGTTCAGGACAGCGGAGAATTCAGGGAGCCAGTCACGGGGGTCACAGATGACCTCGTCCCCCTCCCTCTCCAGTTTCTCCGCCGGAACGCCGGTCAGCACTTCACTGGACGTCAAACGGAAAATCGATTGCCGCTTCTGTGTGCGATTGTTGCCTCGAACTGCCATCCACCCCCAGTAGGCGTCCGGATAAAGAGGGTTGCCGTCAGAGTCCCTCTCCGGGTTCTCCTCGATCCGCACCTGCTGAGGAACGTACATCCCGGGATCCTGCTGCCCGTTGAGGACGAGGTCTTCCTCAAGGTCGTAAGGGCGGACGCGGTCTCGCCTCTTCAATTCGTCCGCCGCGTCCTCAGCGTTCATGATCAACGTGCGTCGGTTGGCCACGACGCTTTCCAGCGCGGCGAAACACTTCATGCGTCCGTCGTCGTCGACGCCCATCCATGGCCGGACCGAAGTCAAGGTCCTCTCGGTCTCCCGGCCGACCGTCGGATCCGCGACGGAGCGCCAGATCGAGCTGATCCGTTCGTTGTGTCCCCATTGCACACCGCCGACGCCGTGCATCCGAACGACGGCCACGACCATGTCTCCGGCGTCTGTACGGATGCGCCGGACCGCGCTCGCCTTGAGCGTGCGCACACCGTCGGCGTCGGGCTCGCTCAGCATGTCATCGGGATCAACGATGAAGGGGGCGATGTTCTCCAGTGCACCACGCGGCAGATTCACCCCCTCGGTCGCCAGCACGGCCTTGATCCATACCTCTTGTTCCTCCCGAGAAACCGGAATTGGAAACGGTCCATCCACATTTTCCTCGCTCATGCTCTACCTCACATCACTCGGAGTCCCGAAAACGTTCCATGAGCCACTGGGTGCACCTGGCCGCCCACCGGTAAGCCGGGTTTCCCGTCGCGAGCGCGACCAGCGTGAAGAAGATCTGCGAAACGACGGTCGGATTCCGGGAATGAAGGCATGGCTGAGGCCCTTTGGGAGGCGCGGCCGTACGTCGACCTGTCGGCCAACAGTCGTCCCGCAACGGCGTGTTAGGAACAGGAAGCATGCTGGCATCAGGAAGGAGAAGGACGGCATGCTTACCCGATAAATGACCGCTTCGAATGAAGAGACGTACTTCTGTTCCTATTAGGGGGCGGCGAGCTCACCCTTCAACGGAGCGGTTAGCAAAAACAAGTTGACGGACGGCATCCCTGTGCGAAAATATCGAACTAACGTGCTGGATTTCGAACGAATTGCGGGATTGACGCGGGTGAAGGGCGGCTCGTGCCGCTGCCGGGCACGGTTGCGGCCAAGGTCCGCGAGCACATCCGGAGGCATGGAACCTCGGGCGAAATGAACATCCTGATGTACGCGCTGGTGCATCGGCTCTGGAACGCGGCCAGGATGGCCGCAGGTGTCTCTCGGAAGATCGCGCCGCTTGGCTGCGGCACTTCTTCGCTTCGGTCGGCCTTGCTAAGGGCGTACCCGTGACGGACATGGCGGTATGGCTCGGGCACAGTGATCCGCGCATGACCTACCAGACTTATGCGCACGTCCTGCCCGACGCTCCTGAGCGCTTGAGGTCGGTCATGGACGACGCCCTCAGCCTCAAGACCCAGCTCGTCCTGCCGCTGCAGTTCGATCGAGTGAACTCTGGCCGCGAAAGGTAGAACGGCAGCTCGTTGGACACGTTCAAGGGGAGACTGACTGCATCGGTGACCGCTGCTTTACGAATACGGTCTGTGACCGCTGGCCGAGCCTGGCCGGAGCGCGTTGCAGGTGCGCCCCGGGTCGTCTGGTGGGTCCCTACCAGCACGGGGAGATCCCGGTGCTGGTTCGGTGCTGACTCGAACGCCCGAGATCAGCCAAACCCGCAGGTCCTAGCGTCGATCGAATGAGTTGTCGTACCACTCGATGGTGGTGCCGATGAGGCTGGCGGCCACGACTTTCCACATGGTGCGCAGAGTCAAGGTGTGGCTTGCGGATGCGGTCATATCGGTCACTTCCCGTGTGAGCAGATGTCATTTGAGTGCTGCTCACGGTAGAAATGATGGCCGTGTCTCCCGATGGGGTGTGAGCCCATACTCCGGTGCCGCCATGTGGTGGCGGAAACCATGGGGTCTCCATGGCGGACCGCGCCTGGCATCATCTGGTGTCAACTCTCGACAGCCGTACCGTGCTGGTTTGTCGACGGTGCAAGGCGGTCCCGTGGCAGTGAGTGGTGTCGATGAAGATTCCGTGAGGCGGGCGCAGGGCGGCTGGCGGTCGTTCCGCTCCAGGTGCCGGATGCCGGTCCTGGCGTCCCCCGAGCCGGACGTGGGCGCTGGCTCGTCGGCCGTGAAGGAAGGCGGAGAACCGGGGAGAACGGACGCGGGCTGCTGCCTGTGCCGCGGCCTCTGTCGATGCAAGGGCGTCCTGGGGTCGGCCCCAGGCGCGGTGCAGGCTGGCCAGGTGTGCGATGGAAGCGGCGGCGAATTGGGGTGCGCTGGCAGTGGTGGCGGCGCGGATGGGGGCCAGCATGTGCCGCTCGGCACGACGGCTGTTGCCGACGGCGTCCATCAGGATTCCGCATGTGACGGCAGTGCGTGCCGCAAGCACCAGGAGCCGGGATCGGGTTTGCCGGTTGTAGCCTGCGGTGCGCAGGAGGCCGGTGATCAGCTGGAGTTCGCCGTGTGCTGCCGGATACAGGACCTTCGGGCCAACGGCTCCCCGCAGCTTCTCAAAGTTGTCGACGCGTGCATAGCTGCCGTGGTGCAGGCGTCGACGGGGTGTCCTGGCTGGGGTGGTATGGGGGCCGAGTCGACCGTGGCGCCGTGCCAGTCCTCGTTGAGGATGGTGATACCCCTGCCGATTACGGCAAGGGAGGGTCGGGGGCTGCCGTCCGCTCCCGGCTGGTCTGCCTCGCTCAGGGCGGTAGCCGTTTCGTCGGCGGTCCAGGGGCGCATGAGTAACGGGGCGTCGCCGCCTGCGTGATACAGATGTGCGCGATGGCGAACTGCGCGCCGAGGTCCGGAACGACTCGACCCGACTCCCACAGACTGATCTTTTCGGGTCGCGCGGCCGGCGTTCCAAGGTTCAAGTCAGCATGCGCCTTGGCCACGAGCCTGGCGTAGGCAGCTTGCTTGTGGTCGATCGACGCCCGGACAACCGTCAACGGATGTCGCTTCATGGATGTGCCTCACCAGGTCCTTGACCCATCACGGGAATGCCCGGAACGGGACAGCCTATGGCGCCCCTCACTCCCCGGCCATGGCTCCATGTCAAGGCCGGCGGGCGCGCTGGGCGGGGCGAATTGCCCGGTGTGCGCAGCGGGGACCGGCAAACGACCCGCGGCCCCCCGAGGGGAGGGAGGCCGCGGAGCCGGCTCAGAACTTCGCGCCGAAGTCCTGGGTCCAGTAGGTGCCCTGGGTGCTGCCGGGCTTCGTCACGTACCCGACGCCTATGTGCCTGAGCGAGCAGTTGAGGATGTTCGCCCGGTGGTCGGGGGAGTTCATCCAGGACTTGACCATGTCGGCCGCGGCGGTCTGCCCGGCGGCGACGTTCTCGGCCAGCGCACTCCAGCCGGTGTAGCCGGCCGCCTGGACCCTGTCCACGAGGCTGCTGCCGTCGGAACCGGTGTGCCCGACGAAGTTGTGGTCCGCCATGTCGGCCGTGTGGTTCTGGGCGGCTTTGGTGAGTGCGCTGTTGCTCGTGAGAGGTGGACAACCCGCCTTGACACGTTCGGTGTTGGTGAGCTTGATGACTTCCGACCGCATCGTGGCAGGGTTCGAGGACGCCGACGCGGGGGCGGTAAGCAGTGCGGTGGACGCCACCGCGCCGATCGCGATCGCTGTCAGGTTGCGGGGGACTGACATGATTCTCTCCCAAGAAGGGCAAGGCACCGCGGCCCGGCGGGTCGTTGTCGGGGGAGCCGGACCCTTGCCCGGGCGGCCAGGGTGTTCCGGCGGTACGAACTCCCAGGGCGGAACGGTGCGTGGGCGGTACTCGGCGCGGCCGCCGTCTTCCACGGCCGCGCCGAGTGGTTTTCCGTGCGAGCCGGTCGAAACCTGCGGTTCGCCGGGTGTTGCGGGTGGTGCGTCACATGTTGGGCGGCCAGGGTTCGAGGACCGTCGGCCAGGTAACCCGTCGGTCGTCAAAGGGGCTTGATGACAACCTTCTTGAGGAACGCGTAACCCGGGAACCTGAAGACCTGGCCCTCACGGTTGAGGTCCTTGTCCTTCTGCTCGCCCATCGCGGTGACGTAGGTGACGGTCACCTGCATGAGCTTGCCGTCGGCGGGCTTGAGGTTGATCGCTTCGAACGGGGTCAGGTTCTGGACGTCTGTCGTGGTGCCCTGGCCGGTGAAGCAGAGTCCCTCGTCACCGGTCTGGAGCCGGACGAAGAGGTGGCTCCCGGGAGTGGTGTGGTGCGCGTCGCAGCGGTGGATGACGGGGGCGGCGGGAGCGGCCGCCCCGGCGGGGGTGGCGAGAGAGACAAGGCCGAAGCCGGCCGCGAGGGTGGCCAGTCCGACTACCGTCTTCTGCCTGATGGTGATCACGAAGCTCTCCTTCTGGTGGCAGTGGATCGAGAGCCCGGGATCAGTTCAGGACCTTCTGCTGGACCACGATGTGGCCGGCGTCGGGGTTGAGGCTGCCGCCGAGCCGGCCGAAGGCACCGTCGGTCAGGTCGAGGCACTTCGGTTCCTGCGGCGTCTGCTGGAAGGTGCCGCGGTCGTTGATGCGCACGACCAGGGACTTGCCGTTCGCGACGTTGGTCACCTTCACACGGGTCCCGAACGGCAGTTGCGGATTGCGTGTCAGTGAGGTCGCCGCGGTGTTCTTGTTGTTGTCGAAGACCTCGCCGCTGGCCGTGAGGGCTCCGGGGGGTATAGGGCCGTAGTGCGTCGCCCAGCAGGTCTCGGCCTGCGGGGCCCTGGGCGCGGCCGAACTCGTCGGGGAGAGCCCCAGTACGGCGGTCAGCGCGACGGCCCCTGCGGCCAGTGGGACGTAGAGCTTTCGCTTGCTCATGCTCGTTCCTCGTTTCGTGTGGCTTCGTTTCACGGCGTGGTGGATCGGTGAAGGGAGCGTTGTGCTCCTTGTCCGTGGCGGCATGCGTGCGCCCGGCCCGGCTGTTGCCGGATAGAGGGCGGGGCTGTTTCTCAGCCGGCCGAGCGATAGGCGGCGCCCACCTCGTTGGCCGTCGCACCGTTGTAGAGTCCGGTGCCGTCACCGCGGCTGGTGGAGAGGGTGAACCAGGCATACCGTTCGACGAACGGCAGCCCCTGCAGCATGGCGGTCGACTGCTTCACGAACGCGGCCTGCTGTGCCTGTGTCGGATACCTCGGGGTGCCGGTGGAGAAGTCGATCAGTGCGTACTCGGTGAGCCAGATCGGCTTCTTGTAGCGGTTGTAGGTGGCCTGGAGGTAGTTCCGCAGCTGGGCTGTCGCATGCGTGGCGTCGAAGTCCCCGCCGTACCAGTGCAGGGGAATGAAGTCGACCTTGTAGTGACGGCCGGCAGCGCCCTTCATGAAGCGGTCGAGCCAGCCGTCTGCGACGTCGGCGCCGGTGGCGACGGCGGGCGCTCCGAGCCGCATGCCGGTCGACTGAAGCCGGGGCCACAGATCGAGCGCCTGCGGCACAGTCATGTCGGCCTGCCCCGGCATATCGGGTTCGTTGAACCCGAGCAGGGTCTTACCCTGCTGTTCGGCCTGGCCGAGTTCCGCATCGGTCACCGAGCCTTTGCCCCAGATCATGGGCACGAATTCGACCCCGGACGGCGGTGTGATCTGCTGCTTGCCCGAGGACCAGGTGTAGAACCAACCGGCTTTCGAGTCGGCCAGCGCGTTGGTGACGCCGGTGAAGTTCCAGGCGCTGACGCCCTTCTTCTTCACCGTGGCGGAGGACGCGTTCACCGCGCCGGTGGGCGTGCCCGCATGATTGCCGAACGCGAGCAGGGTCAGAGCCGCCAGAAACACGGCGAGACCACGTAAGTTGGGTGTTTTTCGCATGGCTACTTCCTTTTCATCCGGCCGCTCGTCAAGCCGCGTTCACGGCCAGGGGGGCCGCCTGGTCTGCGGTCACGAGGCGCGGTGGAAGGTCACGAGGAAGCCGCTGCACTTGCTGCACTGCTGCATCACCTTGTTGCCCGGCTCCTGGTCCTGCCGGGACCACCCATAGGCTTTCGGGCAATGGGAGGCGATCATGTCGCTGTAGGCCGTCTTGGCGTCCCGGTTGGGGTTGGTGCACAGCATCGGCTTGCCGTCCGCCCAGCGCGTCAGGTTGTCCGCGGGACAGTTCGGCAGCAGGTTGTTCGCGCAGCCCACCGTGTCGCACCCGCCACCGCCGGGGCTCACGTTCCGGGGGGCGATCGTGATCGGCACCGAGAACGCGTTCACGTAGCTCACGTCGTACCAGGGAGCGACAGCGTCCTTGGAGTCAAAGTTGAACTCGGCCAGGCTGACGGGCTGTTCTCCGGTGCCCTTGGCGCAATGGTCGGCGAACTTGCCGCAGTCCCCGACCGCACAGTGGAAGTTGCCGCCTGGTGTCCCGGTACATCCCATGCGCGCGAAGAACTTTCCGCGCCAGTGGCCGGGCGCCGTCGTCTCGGGAATGGTCACCGTCGCCGACTGGCCGGGCTCCAGGATCGGCAGCTTGTCGAAGTTCCTCGACTCGTCGGCGTTGACGGCGCTACCGATCCAGATCTTCCTGCCGGTGCTGTTGACGAACGTGACCGTGTGGTCGACCGCCGCCGCGGCAGCCGGTGCGACGGAGCGTGGAGCACCCGCACCCGCACCCGTACTCGGTGCGGCCGCCAACAGCGCTGCTGCGATCGCGGCGACCAGGCCGGTCAGGAGGGTTGTCAGGGAAAGTCGCAGGGGGATTTTCAGAGGTGTTCTGCGCATGATTCCTCGCCGGATGACATCAACGAGCGGGTTCTGAAGGGGGCGAGAAGGCGACCGCGGCAAGGCGGAGGGGGAGGCCGGTTGTGTGCCGGCCTCCTGGGGCCAAGGGCGTCGCCTGCCGGCCAGGCACCACAGTGGGTGCGGCAGCGTGCGATGCGGCGTGGTGGTGGCGGGCCGCCACCGGCGCGATCAGCAGGTCAGCTTGTCTCCGGGGGCGACATTCAGGGTCTGCGTGAACTGCCGGTAGAGGTTGACACGGTCCTGCATCTCGGCGGGGTTCCGGCCGTTGCACTCCAGCGCGCCGTTGATGCTGCGGATCGTCTCACCGAATCCGGCACCGCTGACCATCGCCTTGTGTGGCGTCATGGAGCCGGGACCCGACTGAGTGGTCCAGTACCACAGCGCGGTCTTCCACGAGATCGTGGCGTCGGTCTCCACGAGGTTCGGGTTGTGCAGCAGGTCGATGCCCAACGCGTCACCCGCCGCCTTGTAGTTGAAGTTCCAGCTCAGCTGCATCGGTCCGCGGCCGTAGTAGGCCGCCTGGCCGGCCGGGCAGCCGTACGGCTGGCTCGCGTCGCAGTAGTGCGGGTAGTTGGCGGGGTTCTGCTCCTTCGTGTATCGCAGGCCGCCGGTCTCGTGGCTGACGTTGGCCAGGAAGGCGGCCGCCTCCTGCTTCTTGACCGTGTCGCTTCCCGTGTGGGCGAAAGCCGGGAAGGAGTTCCTCGCGTTCCGCAGCCCGGCATAGGTGTAGAACGGGTTCTTGTTCGGGAACATGTGCTGGAACTGGGCTTGGCTTACGACGAAGTCGGCCGAGACCGCCGCGGGCTTCGCGGTCACGGCTGTGGCAGAAGCGGCGGGAAGGACAACCGTCGATGCGGCGGCCACCACTGCTGCGGCGGCCACAGCCATGCGTGCAGTGGACATGACAATGCGCACGGAGAACTCCTCGAAGGGTGCCTGGATGGGGAGGACGATCCGCTTCCGGCGCGAGCACCGCTGCACGCCCGCATTCGCACGGACATGGGCGGCGTCGAAACAGCAGGCGGGCCTCTTCCTTTCGGTCACCGCCACGGGATCGAACTGCGCATACAAGAATCCTCAGCCCGGAGAGCCGCCGCATCGGCAATGCCCACCGTTACGCCGACGTGACGCGGACACCGGTCCCATCTCCGCCGCCCCGTCGCGCTGGACATGGGGCATGCGGCCTCCGAGCGCGCCCCGCCGCCGGTGGCACAGGACGGCGGCTCGAAGCCGTAGAGGAAGACATGACGCGTCGGCGGATCCGACAGGCGGATCGGGCGGCCTCGCAGCCTTGGCGTCGGCCACAGCGACAACAGCACGACGTACGAGCGCACAAAAAGGCGCCGCCAGGGGTCACTCTCCCCTGGCGGCGCCGGCCGCCGTGCCTTCCTCACCCCGGCGGCTCGGATGCCGCTCCGGCTCGTCAACGGCGCATCAGCGGACGTGGTCCACGGTGATGAACACCGTTACACCACGGACCCGGCCCCGGCCCCTCCTCCGGTGCGTGTGGGCATGGCCTGCGCCCGCCGTGCGGACCATGCGGCGACATGGGTACGGGAACGCAGTCCGAGTGTGGTGCGGACGTTGCGGACGTGGGTCTCGACGGTGCGAACCGACAGATACAACCGGGCCGCTATCTGTCGATTGGTGAGTCCGGCAGCCACCAGGTCGATCACCTCCCGTTCGCGCGGGCTGAGCGGGTCGTCCCCATCGGGTGCGGTTGCCGGCTGTTCGTCCCGTGCGTAGTGCACGATCTGTCGTGGACCCAGCCGGCGCCCTGCCGCAAGCGCACCCTCGGCCCGTGCCTTGGGTAGCGCCCTCAGCGCTGTGGCCGCCGCCTCCTCCACCCGCGCCCGGAACCAGGGAGGCAGTACGAGGGCCGCGGACACGTCGTACCTTTCGACGGCCGCGAACAGCCGCAGCGCCCGCTCGAAACGACCGCCCCGCGCCGCGCTGACAGCCAGGCCCCAGAGCGCGGGACCGGCTGCGCCCAGGTGAGCCGCGTCGCTCACGTGGTCCGTGTCTCCCAGCGCCTCGGCGAAGTACGCCTCCGCCGCAGCGCAGTCGTCCCGTTCCAGGGCAAGGACACCGGCCGTGTGCAGGATCACCCGTACCAGGACCGGATTGGCCTCGCCCCGCAGGATCGGGAGGGCTTGGTCGACCAGCCGCACCGCCTGGACCGTGTCGCCGGCGCCGAGCAGCTGCCAGGCGAGGAGGATCAGGCAGAACGCGGTCATGACGCGATCGCCGACCCGGTGGCTGATCTCCAAACACTCCTCGAGATCGGCCCTCGAGCTCTGGTCGCCGTGTTGCGTCCGGGCCAGGCTCAGCACCAGCAGCATGCGGCAGATCAGATGATCGCGGCGCTGCGGGCGCCGGCGCTCGAGCGTCACTGCCCGCAGCGCGAGCTGTACCGCTTCGCCGGCGTTCCCCTCCCACGCGATGAGCAGCGCCTGCATGCACAGAGCGATGCTGCGGTCGCCCGCCCCCGGATCCGTTCGGTCCAACGCCCCGGCCAGCATCGTCCGGGACTCCGCCGCGTACCCCCGGTTGATGTCCACGAGGGCCAGCGCCCCGGCGAGGAGGAGCTGGCGCGGGTCGCTTCCCACGCTCAACCACTGCAGCAGAGACGTGAGATTGTCGCGTTCCTCGTCCAGCCGTCGGCAGGTCCTGGCAGGCGTGAGTGCTGCCTCCCGGAACGGGCGCGCGAGTTCCGCAAGCCAGTCCACGAGACGGTCGTAGGCCCGTATCTCCTCGCCTTCGGCACGGAGCCGTTCGTGCCCGTAACACCGGATCGACTCCAACATCCCGAACCGGGCGGAACCTGCCCGGTCGGCACCGGCGACGATGAGGGACTTGGCTTCAAGGCCGGCCAGCAGCTGCGGCACGGCCGACGGGGGTATGTCATGGTCCGCGGCGACGGCCGCGGCGGCATCCGTCCCGAACCCGCCCGGCAACAGCGACAGTGACCGGAACAGCGACCGCTCCTGAGGCGTCAGCAGGTCATAGCTCCATTCGATGGCCGAGCGAAGACTCTGGTGACGTCGATCCGCCGTACGCCATCCGCAGGTCAGGAGGGAAAGGCGGTCGTCCAGCCGATGGTGGATCTCGCTCGGCGGAAAGGCCCGCACGAGACCGGCCGCCAGCTCCAGCGCCAGCGGCAGCCCGTCCAGCCTGGCGCATAACGCGGCGACGTGTACGGCGTTGTCCTCGGTGAGCTGGAATCCGCAGGAGACGGCCTGAGCCCGGTGGACGAAGAGCCGGACGGCGTCCGAGCGCAGCAAGCCGTCGAGTGATCCGCCGCCATCGGGATCCGGCAGGGAGAGACCGCCCACCGAGTACACCGTCTCGCCCGGCAACCGTAATCGTTCGCGACTGGTGGCCACGACGCGCAGGCCCGGATAGCGAGGGAGTAACGCGCTGAGGGCCAGCCCGCAGTCGTCGAGCACATGCTCACAATTGTCGAGCACCAGAAGCCGATCGGGGTCGGTGCCCGTCCCGCTCCGTGCCCCCACCATGGGGGCACGCGCTTCCCTGGTTCCCACGAGCGCTTCGGTGATCCGCTGCCGCGCTTGCTCCCCCGTGGTCGCCGACGCCAGTTCGACAAGGCTGACTTCACAGCGTCCGCCGCGCTGTTCAAGGGCAGTCAACTCCACCGCCAGGCGTGTCTTGCCCACACCCCCGGGCCCTGTCAGGGTCAGCAGTCGTGTGGCGCGCACCAGACGCTTCAGCTCCACCAGCTCATCGATGCGGCCGATGAAACTACTCAAACGGGATATTCCGGTCGCAGTCGAAGTACCCATTCCATCGTCCTTGAGCCGCTGACGGTAGGCACGCTGACGGCAGGCGTTCGAGCAGTATCGCGGACGCCTCTTACTGGCCCTGATGTCATCTGCGGAGCCTCGGCGAATCGCTCCGCCGCACATATCGCAAGAGAACGTGGGTGATTCAAGCCGAATCCCATGAGAATCTACGTCGCGCTGCACCTGATACTCCTTTCGAATGACGGCGGGAGTTCCTACTTCTCCGTGGCGGCGTCTCGGCAGTGGGCGGTGGTGTGTCCAGGCGGCGTTTACCTGCAGCGGTCGGTTGTCACTCGGACTCACGACGCTGAACGCTGTTGGATCTCGGGCGGGGCAATGCATGGAGGGCGGCATCGCCAACGGGACTTTCGGGGGGCCTCTTCACTGCCGCCTGCCGGGCGTGAGCGCATGGGTATGGCTGATCACACCCTTCGGAGCCCATCCGGTCCGTGGGCCCGGCCTCGGCGGTCGGCGGGCACGAGTGAAGCACAGCAGCTGACGGTTCTTCAACCACTGAAGTTTTTAAGCCACTTAAGATTTTGCATCGCTATGGAACCTGTTAGGTTCGATGCGTGACGGAACCGAACCGTTCAGCGCCCGGCCTGCGGCAGCGCAAGAAGGCCCGGAGCCGCCGAGCACTGGCCGACGCGGCCTTGAGGCTGTTCCTCGAACGCGGCTACGACGCGGTCACCGTGGCGGAGATCGCCGATGCCGCCGACGTCTCGGTGCCGACCCTGTTCTCCTACTTCCGCAGCAAGGAAGCGCTGCTCTTCGACCTGGAGCCGGAGATCGACGCCGGCCTCGTTGCCGCGGTCGGTCAGCGTTCTCCTGGCCGTGACGTACTCGACGCGGTGCAGGAGTACCTGATGTCACTGCCTACAGCGGATCCGCGGGAGCGGGAACAGTTCGAGGCGTTCCTCGCCCTCGTGCACGACACCCCGGCACTGCGCGTGTACTGGCAGCAGATGTGGCTACGGCACGCGGACACCCTGGCCGACGCGCTCGCGGCCGACCGCGGCCTGGAGACTCCCGACCTGCGGATCCGTGCAGTGGCCCGATTCATCATCGACGCAGTGATGCTCGTCATACTCGAACCGGATCCGCCGGCAGCGCTGGCCGACCTGCTTACCCTGCTGCGCTCCGGGCTGGACGCCGCCGGCCTGCCCTGATCGACGATCGACCTGCCAGTCCTGCCTGGTGTCGGCCTCCGCTCAGGACGCGACGCCCCTCACGGTGCTGCGGGTCCTGCTCGGTGTTTGTTTTTTTTGGGGGGGGCGAACCGGCCTTGGCGGACACGCACTCCCCCGGCGGCGGCGGCGGCGGCGGCTGCTGCTGGCCCGGGCTGGTGCAGCTGAGGTGTGGCCGCTGCGCCGCAGCCCCGCCCGGGAGGCCGGGTGATCTCTTCGACGTGGTGCGGCGGTCAGCCCTGCTCGGTAGGTGCGAGCAGGCGGTGGAAGTCGCCCTGTCCGCCGCTCCGGTGCTGCGCCAGGCGGCGCAGCGCGAGCGGTACGTCGCCGTGGTCGAAGGCGTCGACGATGCCCTCGTGCTCGTCGAGGATGGCCTGCGCCCTCGCGCGGTCACCGGCGGCGGCCGCGCGCCGGTAGGACAGGGCGCGATGCGGTTCGAGGGCTTCCCACAGCTGTGTGATGAAGCGCAGCAGCCACTCGTTGTCGCAGCGGTCGAGCAGGGCGAAGTGGAACCGCCGGTTGGCCCTGATCACGCCCAGCGCATCGGCCGCGTCGACGGCGGCCCGCTGCTCCTTGAGGGCGGAGCGCATCGCGGCGATGTCCTCGTGGCGCAGGCGGGCGGCGGCGCACTGCTCGGCCTCGGCCTCCAGCAGCTCCCGGACCTGGAAGATTCCGTCCACGCTGTCGGGGCTCAGTTCAGTGACCGTGTAGCCGCGCTGCGGCGCGTACGTGACGATGCCCTCGCTCGCGAGCGTCTTGAGGGCCTCGCGGACCGGGATGACGCTCAGCCCCAGCTGCTCGGCAGCCGCGCTCTGCCGGATGGGGGCGCCCGGTTCGAGGTCGCCGCGCACGATCGCGTCGCGCAGCTCGGCCAGGGCCGCGGCCTCGGCGGTGCGGGGGAGAGAGGTTCGCTTCAGTGCCACACCGACATGCTAGCGAGCAATCGCCGAAACTAGATGTTATAAATTCTAATGTGATGTGGTCGCCGAGTGCGGCCACTCCTTGCCGCTGCTGTGCACCAATGGAGGTGAGCGGGGTGTCCGCACCGACGCCGACGGCTGCCCGAGGGGCCGCCATTCCACAAGGACCCACCGACCCCGACGGCCCCACGGGCCGCCTGGCCCGCTGGCTGAGCAGTACGGCACTGGAAGACATCCCCGCCCGGGTACGGGAACGCGCCGCCCACCTCGTTCTCGACGGCCTGGGCTGCGCCCTCATAGGCGCACAACTCCCATGGTCTCGCAGGGCTGTTGATGCCATCCTGGCCATGGAGGGCGCCGGGAGTACACCGCTCATCGGCTGGGGGCGTGCCGCCGGCGGCCCGGCAGCCGCGGTGCTGAACGGCACCTTCATCCAGGGCTTCGAACTCGACGACTACTTCCCCCGTGCCCCGCTGCACAGCGCGTCCCTCGTGCTGCCCGCCCTGCTCTCCACCACGGCGTCGCAGGGCAATGTCTCCGGGGCCGACTTCCTGCGCGCCGCCGTCCTCGGGTTCGAGACCGGCCCGCGTGTGGGGCTCGCCCTGCACGGCTCACAGATGCTCTCGCGCGGATGGCATTCCGGATCCGTGTTCGGCACCCATGCCGCGGCGGCCTCCTGCGGGGCACTGCGCGGACTGGATGCGGCCGCCTTTGAGGACGCACTGGGCCTGGCGGCCACGCAGTCCGCCGGCCTGATGGCCGCCCAGTACGAGGCCATGTCCAAGCGCATGCACCACGGCTTCGCCGCCCGCAACGGGTTCTACGCCGCCGGGCTCGCGCAGGCCGGTTACACCGGCATCAAAAGGGTCTTCGAGCGGCCGTACGGCGGATTCCTGTCCACCTTCGGCGAGGGTCACGATCCGGACGTCTCCCAGATCACCAGGGGCCTGGGCGAGGTGTGGCACACCGAAGGCATCACCGTGAAGATCCACGCCGCGATGGGCGGCCTGCATCCCGCCATCGATGCCGCTCTCGCCCTGTCGACCGACCGGGCGCTCACCACGGACGACATCGAGTCGATCCGCATCCATGTCCCCGACGCGATCCACCACCACGGCTGGTGGCGGCCCGAGCGCCCCCTCACCACCATCGGCGCCCAGATGAACATCGGCTACGCCGTCGCCGTCGCCCTGCTGGACGGCCAGGTTGGTCCCGCACAGTTCCACGCCGAGCGCATCAACGCCGACGACGTCTGGCAGCTGATCGAACGCACCGAGGTCCACCTCGCCAACGCGCCCCAGGACCCTGCCTGGACCGAACCGGGCTACAACACCCGCGTCACCCTCACCCTGCGCGACGGCCGGGAGCGGTCCCGCGCTCTCAACCAGCCGCACGGCGGCCCGGACGACCCCCTGACCAACGCGGAGATCCGCGCCAAGTACCGGGCTCTGACCACCCAGGTCACCGATGCCTCCCGCGCGGCTGAGATCGAGCGGCTCGTACTCGACCTCGAAAACCAGGACCGCGTCGACGGCCTGATCGACCTGCTCGCCGCCCCCGTCCGCGGCGCCCTCGATCCGTACACGTAGGACACGAAGGGAAGACAACGCCATGCCATCCTCCCCGGGCGCCCGCTTGCGCACGCTGATCGACGAGGGCGGACTCACGGTCGCCCCCGGCGTGTTCGACGGCCTGAGCGCCTCACTCGTCGCCCGCACCGGATTCGCCGCCGCCTATTTCACCGGCGCCGGCGTCGCGGTCGCCGGGTTCGGACTGCCCGACATCGGGCTGCTGACCCAGGCCGAGATGACCGACCGCGCCCGCATCGCCGCCGAGGCGCTCGGAGACGTGCCGTTGATAGCCGACGCCGACACCGGCTACGGATCCCCGATGAACGTCGTACGCACCGTGCACGCCTACGAACGCGCCGGTGCCGCCGCCATCCAGCTCGAGGACCAGGCATTCCCCAAGAAGTGCGGCCACCTGCCCGACAAGGAACTCATCGCCGCCGACGCCTTCATCGCCAAGCTGGGTGCGGCACTGGAGGCCCGCACCGACGCACTGATCATCGCCCGCACCGACGCCCGCGGCCCCCTCGGCGTCGACGCCGCCATCGAGCGAGCCGGCCGGTATGCCGCGGCCGGCGCGGACGTCGTCTTCGTCGAGGCTCCGGAATCAGTCGAGGAGATCGAGAAGGTCGCCGCTTCGGTCGACGCGCCCCTGCTCATCAACATGGTGCAGGGCGGGCTGACCCCCGACACCGCGCCGGAGCGACTCGCCGCCCTCGGCTACCGCATCGCCATCCACCCCGGTGCCTTGCTCGCGCCGTACGTGCTGCACGGCCTGGAGGCCCTGACCCGCCTCGGCGGCACCCTGCCCGAGGTCACCCCCGGACCGCAGGGCTTGTTCGAACTCGTCGGCCTGCGCGCCTGGTCCGCGATCGGCGAGCGCTACCACGACCACAAGGAGAAGGTCTGCTGATGGGCATGACCATGATCGAGAAGATCCTCGCCCGCAAAGCCGGCGTCCAGGTGGTCCGCCCGGGCCAGACCGTGGTGTGCGACGTCGACATGACCGTCATGATCGACCTGCAGTTCGCCACCAGCTGGGTCCAGCCCCTGAAGATCAACGACCCGCACAAGGTCGCGGTCGTCATGGACCACGCGGTGCCCGCCCCCAACGTCCATGACGCCCTGGGGGGCACCCACGCACGGGCCTTCGCCCGCGCCTTCGGCATCGAGAAGTTCTACGACGTCGGACGGCACGGCATCTGCCACCAGGTGATCGCCGAGAACGGTCTCGCTCGCCCCGGCGAGATCCTCGCCTGCACCGACTCCCACACCTGCGCGGCGGGCGCGTACAACACCGCCGCTCGCGGCCTCGGCCCGGCCGAGGTGTACTCCCTCATGTGCACCGGCAGGACCTGGTTCCAGGCCGCGCCCACCATCCGTTACGAACTTACCGGCACCAGACCCGCAGCGGTCTCGGGCAAGGACGTCTTCCTGCACATCGCCGGCACGTACGGAGACGCCACCAACCACAACCTCGAATACGGCGGACCCGGCCTCGCCTCCCTCCCGATGAACGACCGGCGCACCATCGCCACCCAAGGCGCCGAGGTCTCCGCCGACTTCTCCACCTTCCCCATCGACGACCTCGCCCGTGACTTCCTCGCCGACCACGGAGCACCCTGCGGCACCTACGAAGCGGCCGATGCCGACCCCGACGCCACCTATGCCGCGGTCCGCACCATCGACCTGTCCGCCCTGGAACCCCACGTCGCACGGCCCGGCACCGTCAGCAACAACGCTCTGCCGGTATCGGCGATGGAAAGCCGGCCCGTCCACCAGTGCTTCATCGGCTCGTGCGCCAACGGCCAACTGGAAGACCTGTGCATCGCCGCCGAGATCGTGCGCGGACGCCAGGTCGCCCCCGGTGTACGGCTGTTGGTCACCCCTGCCTCCCAGCAGGTCTACCGCGAAGCCATGCGGGCCGGTTACCTGCAGGACCTCGCCGACGCCGGAGCCGTGGTCACCAACTCCACCTGCGGCGCCTGCTTCGGCTACCACATGGGGCTGCTCGCCCCCGGCGAGGTCTGTCTGACCTCCTCGACCCGCAACTTCACCGGTCGCATGGGCAGCCCCGACGCGGAGATCTACATGGCGTCCCCCGCCACCGTCGCCGCCTCGGCCCTCACCGGCCACATCACCGACCCACGAGAAGAGCTGAACTGATGGGAACCCAACTCACCGGCACGGTCTGGGCCGTCGGCGACACCGTCACCACGGACGCCATGTACCCGGCGTTCGCCATGAAACTGCCCGTCCCCGAAGCCGCGAAGCACATCTTCTACGAGCTACGCCCCGGCTGGACCGCCCAGGTCGCCCCCGGCGACATCGTCGTCGCCGGACGCAACTTCGGCCTCGGATCCTCCCGACCCGTCGCCGCCCTCTTCCGGGAACTGGGCGTGGCCGCGCTGGTGGCCGAAGAGTTCAACTCTCTGTTCCTGCGCAACTGCATCAACCACGGCCTGCCCGCCCTCACCGTGCCCGGCGTCACGTCCGCCTTCACCGACGGCGCCACGATGTGCCTCGACTTCGCCGAGGGCTGGGTCGAGAACACCGCAACAGGCCTGCGCCTGCACGGCGGGGCGCTGCCCCCGATGGTTCTCGACATCCTCGCCGCCGGCGGCATCCTGCCCAAGCTCGCCCGCGAAGGCTACCTTCCGACACCGGCCTGACCAGGCCTGCGGTGAGCGCAACACGGCCCGGGTGACCGTCGCCCCGTTCCGGACCGCAGCGCCGATCGCCGACCCGCCACCCCATGACCAGCCACCTGTCAGGACACCACTCATGCACCAACGCATCGCCCCCGGCATCATGCGCATCGCCACGAGCAAGCGCGACAACGCCTTCCTCGTCGACGGCGACGACGGTTTCACCCTGGTCGACGTCGGCTGGTCCAAGGCGCCCCGCGCCCTCCTCGACACCGTCGCGGCACTCGGCCGCAAGCCGTCAGACATCCGCCGCATCGTGCTCCCCCACGCCCACCCCGACCACGTCCAGGGCGCCGCCGAACTGCGCCACCACACCGGCGCCCACATCCTCATCCACGCAGCCGACCGGCCCTGGCTGGAGGCCGGACGCGTCCCCGCCGAGGGGCGTTGCGGAGCGTTGGGCCGGTTCATCGACCGGCTGCCGGCCCTCCACTGGCAGCCGGTCGAAGCGGACGCCGACCTGGCCGACGGCGACCTCGTGCAGAGCTCCGACGGGCTGCGGATCATCCACACCCCGGGCCACTCGCCCGGACACATCGTGCTGCTCCATGAACCCACCGGCACCCTCCTGGTCGGGGACGCCCTCTTCAACCGGGGAAAGCTGGCCCTGGGCCCCGATGCCTTGGCCGCGGACCCGGACCTGCGTCCGGCAAGTCTGCGGCTCCTTCCGCGTGACCTCGTCACCACCGTCGGCTTCGCCCATGGCAGCCCGCTGGGCGAAGCCGACATCCCCGCCTTCCGGGAGTTCGTGGAGCGCCTGCCGCGTCACGGGTGATCCCGGTCGTACCTCAGGAGATGGCAGTCTCGCCGGTTACTGCCGACGCATCAACGTAGGTCACCAGGTCACCTGGATTCGCCTTCGAGGCCGACCACTACCGCACTATCCCGGGCTGCGCGGCGGTAGCCGCTGTGTGATCCGGTTGAACAAGTCCGTCAGCGGCTCGCTGACGTCCTGGCCGAACTCGGACAGCCCGTAGGTGACCTGGGGCGGCGTCGTCGGCTCTACCTCCCGCCAGATCAAGCCGTCCTGGACCAGCGCGCGCAGGGTCTGAGCGAGCATCTTCTCGCTGATGCCCTGGATGCTGTCGCGCAGCTCGTGGAACCGAAGGTCGTTGCTCCGCAAGGAGATCAGCACCCAGATACCCCATCTGCTGGTCACGTGGTCGACCACGTTTCGCGCGGGGCAGTCGGTGTGAAACACCTCATACCGATTGCCCATCTCAGCCTGCGTCAGCTGCGCACCTTCCTTCATGTCGGGAGCTTACCTCTGGGTATGTTCTTACGAAAAGTAAGCCCGCCTCCTAGCGTCAATTACCGCAGTGCACAACGGACTAGGAGCTGAACATGATCGTGGTGACCGGGGCTACCGGGAATGTGGGCCGACCTTTGACGCAGGCCCTGGCCGAGGCGGGCGAGCAGGTGACGGCGGTGTCGCGGCACGCGGTGGCGATGCCGGACGGAGTCCGGCATGTGACGGCGGACCTGGCCGAGCCGACAAGCCTCACACCCGCGTTGGACGGGGCGAAGGCCCTGTTCCTCCTGCTGTCCGGAGACCTGCACGCCCCCGAAGCCAGGCCGGCCGACATCATCGGCCTCGCCGCGGCCAGTGGGGTCCGCCGGGTCGTCCTGCTGTCTTCGCAGGGCGTGGCGACCAGGCCGCTCGGCCCGTCGCGGGTCGCGATGCGCGCTGTGGAGGACGCGTTGCGCGAGTCCGGCCTGGACTGGGCCGTCCTGCGACCGGGCGGTTTCGCCTCCAACGCCTTGGCCTGGGCGGAGTCCGTCCGCACGCAAGGGACGGTCGCCGCGCCCTTCGGCGACGTAGGGGTGCCGGTCATCGACCCGGCGGACATCGCCGAGGTCGCGGCGGCCTGCCTGCTGGACGACCGGCGCACCGGCGGGGTGTACGAGCTGACCGGGCCGGAGGTCATCACGCCGCGTCAGCAGGCGGAGACGATCGCCGCCGCGCTCGGCTCGCCTGTACGGTTCCACGAACTCACCCGCGACGAGGCCAAGGCCACGATGACCCGGTTCGTGCCGGCGGAACTCGCCGACGACACCCTGGACATCATCTCCGCCCCGAACCCCGCCGAACTGCGGATCAGCCCGGACGTGGAACGAGTCCTCGGCCGCGCCCCGCGCCCCTTCGACGGCTGGGTCGCCCGCAACATCGCCCTTTTCCGCTGAGGCGCAACCCAACTGAAGCACCAGGGCAGCCTCGTAGTGACACCGTCGTCGGCGCGCGAGGTACTGGGCCGCGAAGGCGGCCCTCAGGGCAGGCCCTACAGAACAGACCGTCGCAGGGCCAGCCACGCAGTGCCGCACACCGTCGACCGCACAGAGTCACGTCTGAAGCTCGCACGGCTGCGCCTGCCAACCACGGTCGCCCGGGGCGCGGCCGCCGCGCAGACGCCTCCTGATTCCGAGGGCCGTTGTGTGCCGGTGTGCGGAGCGTGGCACGCGGAACCGCAGTCGGCAGGGCTCAATCGGCGCACTCCCGGCCGTCGGAGTAGATCACCAGTGTCTGTTCCGGCTGTTCGGCCAGGTGGAACGCGGTGTATGCGAAATCGACCGTCCCGCGTCCCGGGCTCCGTAGCCGTTTGCGTCCGCCGTGCCGGGCCTGCACGTCGTACTGCGGCCACCAGGCACGCACTTCTGGGCTGCCCGCGATCAACTCGTCGATCAGCCGGGTGTACCGGACGTCGCCCGGGTGGCGTCCGGCCAGCGTCCGCAGCCGGGCAAGCAGGCCGCGCGCCTCGGGCTCCCAGTCGACCAGGACGTCCCGGGCCGCAGGTTCGAGGAACACCCAGCGGGCGAAGTTCGCCGGCCCGTCCGTGGCCGCGGTGAGGTGGGGGAACAGCTCGTCGGCCGCCTGGTTGCAGCTGAGCACGTCGTAGGTGCCGCCGATGATGTACGCCGGGTGCGGCTGGAGCAGGAGCGGGACGGCCGCCACCTCGGCCGGGAGCGGCTCGGGTTCTTCGGGCTCGGCCGCAGGCGCGTGTCCGGCCAGCCGGAAGAGGTGACCGCGCTCGTGCCGGTCGAGTTGCAGCACCGAGGCGAGGGCGTCGAGCACCTGGTCCGAGGCGCGGATGTCCCGGCCCTGCTCAAGGTACGTGTACCAGGTCGCGCTGATCCCGGCGAGCAGCGCGAGTTCCTCCCGGCGCAGGCCCGGGGTACGGCGTCGGCCGGTGTGTGGCAGCCCGACCTTGTCAGGGGTGATCCGCTCCCTGCGGCTGCGGAGGAAAGCGCCCAGCTCACGGCGTTGGTCCGGCTGTTGCGGCATGGTGGATGGCACCTCTGGTTCCAGAATGAACGCGCTCTGGATACCAGGCTAAAGCCATCGCAGACTGAGGCCCGAGCGGGAGGTGCGGCTCTCAAGAAGGAAGAGGAAAACGTCATGTCGGGAATCGACGGCAAGGTCGTGGCGATCACGGGAGCCAGCAGCGGCATCGGCGAGGCGACCGCACTGCTGCTCGCCGAGCGAGGCGCGCGGCTCGTGCTGGGTGCGCGCCGATCCGAGCGCCTCGCGGAGCTGGTGGCGCGGATCGAGAAGTCGGGCGGCGCGGCCGTACAGACCCGCACGGACGTGACCCGACAGAACGACCTGCACACTCTGGTCGCACTGGCCGGCGAGCGCTTCGGCCGGCTCGACGTGCTGGTCAGCAATGCCGGGGCCGGCACGATCTCGCCTCTCGACGATCTGCGGGTCGACGAGTGGGACCAGATGGTCGACGTCAACATCAAGGGCGTGTTGCACGGGATCGGCGCCGCGCTGCCGGTCTTCCGGGCCCAGGGCACGGGCCAGTTCATCACCATCGCCTCCACGGCCGCGTTTCGCATCGTGCCGGCCATGGCGGTCTACGCCGGTACGAAGTTCGCGGTCCGCGCCATCTGTGAGGGCCTGCGCCAGGAATCAGGTGACTCCCTGCGGGTGACCACCGTCTCGCCCGGCGTCATCGGGACCGACTTCGCCGAGGCGTCAACGAATCCGCAGGTCCGAGCGGAGATCACGGAGATGCGGGACCGGATCGCGATCCCGCCCGAGGCGATCGCCCAGGCCATCGCGTTCGCCATCGAGCAGCCGGCGACCGTCGACGTGAACGAGATCGTCGTCCGGCCCACGGCCCAGAACTGAACCCGCCCAAGTCCGAGGTGCATTGCGCCTCGGCCCTCATCGCGGAGGGGCGTTCAGCCGCAGGCGGTTGGCGTGGGCGAAGTGACCTAGGTGGTTGACACTGTCGAGGCCAGCCGGGTCCAGATGGTCGGCCGGCCGGCCGGCTCGGCGCTGGGAGGTGACACCCACACCGTCGGATGTCGCTGTCACCAACGACCGGCGGGGGCACCCAGCCGTCATCCGGCAGGCGGGGTGAGGACTGTGCGGTCGAACGGCCCGCCATGCGCGGCGGCGTACTCGACGGCGTCGTTGACCGCGTCGAGGGGGAAGGCCCGCACCAGTTCGGCACCGAGATCGAGTGCGCCTGAGGCGACGAGTCGGATCATGCCGACGTTCGCCGTGCGGGGGTACATCCACTGTCCACGCACGGTGACCGAGTTGCGCATGATCCACGGGTAGGGGAGGGCGAGGTCGGCGCCGCCGAGCATGCCGACGCCGCCCATCAGGACGACGCGGCCGTACTCGCGGACGGTCATGGCCGCCGTGCGCACCGTCGAGCTGGGCGCGGAGGGCGGGAGCAGGTCGATCACCATGTCGATCGGGCCTTCGGCGGCGGCGGACATGGCCGCGCGGTCGGCGTCCTCGTCGCCGGTCAGTTCGAGCGGGCGCACGCGCGGGCCGAACCGGTCGGCGAGGAGGTCGAGCGCCCCGCGGTTGCGGCCCGGTGCGATCACCCGGCCCGCCCCCATGGCAAGCGCCACGGCGACCGCGGCGCTGCCGAGGTTGCCGGTGGCCCCGCTGACGAGCAGCGTCTCGCCGGCTTCGAGGCCGCCCGCGAGTAGTCCTCCATAGGGGATGGTGTACACGCCGAGCGAGGACCAGCGCGCCGGGTTGTCCTCTGCTTCTGCGGGCAGTGGGTGGACGTTCTCCGTGGGTACCCGCATGAGTTCGGCGAATGCCCCGTCGTGCAGGTGCTGGGCGAGCCGGGCGCCGCCGTCGCCGCGGGAGCTCCAGCCCTGCAGCGTGATGTCCGGGGTCAGCGCGTCGTCGCGGGAGCGGACCGTGCAGTCGCACCACACCAGGTCGCCGACGCACAGCCGGGTGG
Source organism: Streptomyces sp. NPDC001709 (assembly GCF_053596375.1). Lineage (NCBI taxonomy): Bacteria > Bacillati > Actinomycetota > Actinomycetes > Kitasatosporales > Streptomycetaceae > Streptomyces > Streptomyces sp. NPDC001709. The sequence goes on from NZ_JBSFGB010000035.1 coordinate 69,750, forward strand.
CGTCCGGGCCGACGCTGACGATCCGACCCACGCCACCGGTACCGGGGACCACTGGCGGCTGGAGCGGGTAGTTCCGCCGGCCGCTGAAGACCTCCCCGGCGTACGGTGGGACGCCGGCTGCCAGGACCGTGACCACCACCTCACCACCGCCCGCCACGGGATCGGGTATCTCCCGCACGGTGAGCGGGGCACCGAACTTCGTCAGGACTGCTGCGCGCATCTGCCGGCCTCCTTGGCTGTCCGTGTTGAGGCTAGGAGCGCGGAGGGCATGCGCCAAGCGACGATCTCGCATCTGTGGTATGCGTAGTACGCATGGAATTCTCCAGTTCGGCTCTACGGGTTCTGCGGCAGGTCGCCGAGTCGGGGAGCTTCACCGCGGCGGCCTCCCAGCTCGGCTACACCCAGTCGGCGGTCTCACGCCAGGCGGCGGCCCTCGAACGCAGCGCGGGCGCGGTCCTGTTCGAGCGCCGTTTCGACGGCGTACAGCTCACACCCGCCGGCCTGACCCTGCTCCGGCACGCCCGCACGATCCTCGACTCCGTCGCAGCGGCCGAGCACGAACTCACCGGCTCCGCCACACAGACGGAACCGGTACGGCTGGGGATCTTCCCCAGCGCCGCGGCAGTGATCCTGCCCGGTCTGCTCACGCGCCTCGTGACGGCCGGCCCGTCCGTCACGGTCACGACGCGCGAGGGCACCACACCCGGCCTGCTCCGGGCCCTGCGGGCAGGATCGATCGACGTCGCCGTACTGACATCCCGCCCGCCGCACCGGCCGTCGGACGGCGAGTCCCCCCGGCTGCACATCGAAACGGTCGAGGACACCGAACTGTTCGTAGGGGCGCCCACCACCGGCTCGTTCGCCGGTCGCACCGCGGTGCACGTAGAAGAGCTCGTCGACGCGCCTTGGATCGCCGCCCCGTCATCGAGTGCCGAGCCGCTGCTCGGCGTATGGCCCGGCCTGCCCGGGCGGCCCCGCATCGTCCACACCACGAGGGACTGGCTGACGAAGCTGCAGCTGGTCGCCGGTGGCTTCGGCGTGACCACTGTCCCGTCCCGCATGGCGCCGGTGCTGCCGCACGGCGTGAGTCTGCTGCGCGTGGACGGGGTACCGCCCGAGGTCCGCCGCATTCTCGTGGCACGGCTTCCCGGCCGGCCCGGCCCGGGAATCTCGGCTGTCATCCGAGCGATCACCTCGGTCGGCTGAACCCATTACCGGAGCCCACCGATGCCTGGTCCGCCCATGTGGGCATCCACGCAGTCCACAGCAGGGACACCGCAGCCCCGCTCCGGTCCGTCGAGGTCGCGCCGTAAGCTGCGTCGGGTTTTTGATTCACGGGAGGCGTGGGTGGGGCGGGACATGATCCTCGGCGGCCGGTACGAGCTGGTCGAGAAGCTCGGTCAAGGTGGCATGGGAACGGTCCATCGCGGGGTGGATCAGCGGCTGCGCCGCACTGTCGCGGTGAAGCTGCTCTCCTCGGCGCTGGCTCACGATCCGCAGTCGCGAGCCCGTTTCCGGCGCGAGGCGCACGCGGTCGCCGCGCTGAACCATCCAGCGGTGGCCACCATCCACGACGTCGGCGAGGAGCCGCACCCGGATGGCCCACGGCCCTACCTGGTCATGGAGTACGTGCAAGGCGCCACCCTCGCCGAGGTCCTGCGAGACGGTCCACTGCCTGTCGCCGACGCCGTCAACGCGGCATGCGCGGTGCTGGACGCGCTGCGGCACAGCCACGAGTGCGGGATCGTGCACAGGGACATCAAGCCCTCGAACATCATGCTCACCGGACCCGACACCGTGAAGGTCCTCGACTTCGGCATCGCCAAGGCTTTCACCGAGACCGCCACCCGCATCACCGGGAGCGGTGCGGCGATCGGAACTCCCGCTTACCTTTCCCCTGAGCAGATCAACGGGTCGGAGATCGACCATCGGGCCGATCTGTACGCGATGGGGTGTCTGCTGCACGAACTGCTGACCGGGCAGCCCCCGTTCCGTGGCGAATCACCCTTCGCCGTCATGCACCAGCACCTGTTCGCCGCACCCGAGCCGGTCTCCCGGCTGCGACCGCAGATACCGCCGGCGGTGGAGGCGGTGGTCCTGCGTGCCCTTGGCAAGGACCCGGAAGAACGGTTCGCCGATGCCGGGCAGATGCGCGCAGCCCTCGCCGACGCCCTGACACAGACCTCCATGCCGACGGTCCAGGCCACCATGCCCGGGCCCCCGCCAATGCGAACGCGAACCAGTGGCCTAACTGCTCTCCGGGACAAGTTCCGTATCTCACTGCGTCCGTCCGCCGACAGCGCCCTGACTCTCCTCGGATGCCTGCTTGCGCTGCTGTGCGCACGTGGCCGGCTGGTGGACACCGCCCACTTCGGTTGGGTCGCCATGGCGGCCGGCGTCTTGGGTCTGATGACGCTGCCGTGGTCGACACGCCTGTCGTGCGCGGTGAGCTGGGGGCCGGTGGCCGAGGCCGTGGCGGTCAACTCCGAACTGCGGCGCGCCTACGTAGGGTGGGCTCACTCGTACGTCGCCATTGCTGTTCTGCTCGCAGTGGCCGCCGCCTGCTGCCTCGTCAGCGGGGCACGCAGCAAGAACCACGGCGCCAGCACACTGGTCGCCTTCTGGTTCAGTGCCACCGCATCGATCTGGTACTTCCTCGACGACCTGCACAAGCTCTTCGTCTTCTACCTCCTGCTGTCGCTGGTGGCCATCGCCACCGCGTCGTGGGAGACCGTCGAACTGGTGCGCCGCCGGGCCCCGGGCAGACGCGCAGTCCCGGGAGTGGTTAGGGCGCGGTGCTGACTTGTTCCGCCGTCCGCAGCGGGGGCGCACGGCTGGCCGGGCCGTCCCTGTCGACCCGCCCGCGCGGGTGTCAGGCGGTGTGCTGGTAGGCCGGATAGGTGAGGTAGCCGGTGTCGCCGCCCTGGTAGTACGTGGCCTCGTCGACGGGGGCGATCGGCAGGCCGGTGCGGAGGCGTTCGACGAGGTCGGGGTTGGCCAGGAAGCCGCGGCCGAAGCTGATCAGGTCGGCGCCCAGGCCCAGCCAGTGGTCGGCTTCCGCGCGGCCGGTCTGCTTGGGGCCCATCGGGAGGACCGGATTGACGACCAGCGTGCCGGGCCAGGCGCGGCGCAGACCCAGGAGCACCTCCTCGTCCGTGGTCACCTCCAAGTGGACGTAGGCGAGTTGGAACCGGGCCAGTTCCGTCAGCAGCGCGGTGTTGAGGGCGAGAGCGTCGGTCTCCTCGACGCCCCAGAAGCCGCCCCCTGGGGAGAGGCGGATGCCCGTCCTGGCCGCGCCGATCGCGTCCACCGTCGCGGCCACGGCTTCTACGGCGAACCGGATCCGGCCCGCGACCGTGCCGCCGTAGCGGTCCGTGCGCCGGTTGGCGTTGGAGGAGAGGAACTGGGAGATCAAGTAGCCGTTGGCGCCGTGGAGTTCGACTCCGTCGAAGCCCGCGTCGATCGCGCGGCGAGCCGCCTCGGCATACGCGTGGGCATGTTCAGGCACCTCGGCGGTGTCCAGTGCGCGGGGCGTGGGCGCGGGCTGCGGGCCGGAGGGAGTGAAGACGTCGCCCACTGCGGCGATCGCCGAGGGGCCGACGGGCTGGTGGCTGGTCGTGTCGGGGTGCGAGACCCGGCCGCCGTGCATGATCTGGGCGAAGATCCGCCCGCCGTTGATGTGTACGGCGTCGGTCACGGCACGCCATGAGGTGACCTGCTCATCGGTGTGCAGTCCCGGCGTGCCCGGGTTGGACTGCCCGATGAGACTGGGCTGCACGCCCTCGGACACGATCAGTCCGGCCGTCGCGCGTTGCGCGTAGTACGTGGCCATGGACGGTGTGGCGAGGCCGCCGGTCGCGGCCCTGACTCGGGTCATCGGGGCCATCACCATCCGGTTGGGCAGGGTCAGGTCGCCGAGTCGGTAGCTGCTGAACAAGGTCGTCACGTCGGGCTCCTCCGCCTGTACGTCGCGGTCCCGGATGCCGGGCACAGCGCTACGCTAAAACCTGACATGGATGTCAGAGGCAAGCGGTGTGGCGTGGTTCACCATGGGAGGCAGTCGTGCGGATCGGTGAGCTCGCGGCGCGTACCGGCGTCAGCGTCCGGTCGCTGCGCTACTACGAGGAGCAGGGGCTGCTGACCAGCAGTCGTAGCGCCAGTGGGCAGCGGCATTACACGGAGGCCGAGGTGGAGCGGGTGCGATTCATCCAGCGCCTGTACGCGGCGGGCCTGTCCAGCCGTACGATTTCCGAGCTGCTGCCCTGCGTCGACACGCCCAGCGAGGGCAACTACGACGCCGCTCTCGAGCGGATGGCGCAGGAGCGCAACCGGCTCTCCGAGCACATCGACGAACTCGTGCGGACCCGGGCCGCGTTGGACGTCCTGATGGCCACGGCCCGGGCCCATCGGGAGAGCGAGGCCCTCGCGTGAATTGTCCGAGGAGACTGGGGGTCAGCTGAGGGGATGAGCGCCCCACGCATTCTGGAGAGCCGGCCGCACGCCTTTCCCCAGAACCAGGTGCGTGGCGCTGTCAGCTGGATACCGGCCCGTGATCGCTGCTGCCACCGGTGTACCGCTCCGAGGTAGCCTCGCGCGTGCGTCAACCCACGTCACCACGGTGTTCTGCTCTCCGAATTGCCGCCGGGTTCTGCGAGTTCGGCCTGTAACTGCGCCGTTATGCGGGATTCCGGAAGTCGCCGCCGTGTGACGTCCATTGGGGATTCCCCTAAACCTGATCCGCCGCAGCGGCGGAGCGGGGCTGCGGGACCGAAACTGGGGGCACACCGCAACGTGTTGCCGCCCGGTCGTGCCGATCGCCTGTGCCGTGGGCGCCATGGTGCGGTGCCTTTTCATTCTCTGTGTGGGTGGGTGGAGTGCAACATGGTCGAGTCCGAGCTCAACGAAATGGGGAGCCGGGCCGGTTCGGCTTCGGCGGACTCGGCCGATGGCATAGCTGTCATCGGCCTGGCGTGCCGACTGCCGGGGGCCGCCGACCCGGCTGCCTTCTGGCGGCTGCTCAGCGAGGGCGCGGACGCGATCACCGACGTCCCCCCGGACCGGTGGGACGGGACCGCGGTGGGTGACGCCGACCCGTCCGCACCCGGCAGGACCGACATCGGCCGGGGCGGCTTCCTCGACCGCATCGGCCACTTCGACGCCGGGTTCTTCGGGCTCTCCCCCAAGGAGGCCGCCGCCATGGACCCGCAGCAGCGGCTCGTGCTGGAGTTGGCCTGGGAAGCGCTGGAGGACGCGCACGTACGCGCCGAGACGCTGCGCTCCACCCGCACCGGAGTGTTCGTCGGCGCCATCTGGGACGACTACGCCACGCTGCACCACCGCTCCGGACTCACGGCCATCTCCCCGCACACCGTCACCGGCCTGCACCGCAGCATCATCGCCAACCGGGTCTCGTACTTCCTCGGTCTGAACGGCCCCAGCCTGACCGTGGACTCCGGCCAGTCCTCCTCCCTGGTCTCGGTCCACCTGGCCTGCGAGAGCCTCCGCAAGGGCGAATCGACGATCGCCCTCGCGGGCGGCGTGAACCTCAACATCGTCCCCGAGAGCACCCTGGGCGCCGCCAAGTTCGGCGGTCTGTCCCCCGACGGCCGCTGTTTCACCTTCGACGCCCGCGCGAACGGCTACGTCCGTGGCGAGGGCGGCGGCATCGTCGTCCTCAAACCCCTGGCCCGGGCCGTCGCGGACGGTGACCCCGTCTACTGCGTGATCCGCGGCAGCGCGGTCAACAACGACGGTGGCGGCGACGGGCTGACCGTACCCCTGCAGTCCGGGCAGGAACAGGTGCTCCGGCTCGCCTACGAGCGAGCTGGGACCGACCCCGCCGACGTCGGCTACGTGGAGTTGCACGGTACCGGCACCAAGGTCGGTGACCCCGTGGAGGCAGCCGCGCTCGGCGCCGTGCTCGGCACGGGACGCGAGCCCGGCCGCCCGCTGCGGGTCGGCTCGGCCAAGACCAACGTCGGCCACCTGGAGGGCGCCGCCGGCATCACCGGCCTGCTGAAGGCGGTCCTGTCGCTCAACCACCGTGAACTGCCCGCCAGCCTCAACTTCGAGACGCCGAACCCGGCGATCCCGCTGGACCGGTTGAACCTGCGGGTGCAGACCGAGCACAGCGAATGGGCCGCCGAGGACGGCCGCCCGCTGCTCGCCGGCGTCAGCTCGTTCGGCATGGGCGGCACCAACTGCCACATCGTGCTTGCCGAACACCAGGCGACGGCGGAGGCGGGCCCGGCTGCAGAGGCGGGTACGGGCGCGGCTGCGGAAACGGGTACGGACGCGGGTACGGACGCGGGCGCGGCTCCGACCTTGTGGCCGCTGTCCGCCAAGACCGCATCCGGGCTGCGCGCCCAGGCCGCCGCCCTGCTCGCACACGCCGAGGCGCACCCCGGTCTCGCCCTGCCCGACGTCGGCTGGTCGCTGGCCACCGGCCGCACCGCCTTCGCACACCGGGCCGCCGTCGTGGGCGAGGATCGCGACGACGTCCTGCGCGCCCTGCGCGAGCTGTCCACCGGTGGCATCGACACCGCACTGACCACGGGCCGCACCGGCCCGCGCGGCGAGCTCGCCTTCCTCTTCTCGGGCCAGGGCAGCCAGCGAGCCGGCATGGGCCGCGAACTGACCGAAGCCTTCCCGGCGTTCGCCACCGCGCTCGACGAGGTGTGCGCACACCTCGACCCCTTGCTGCCGCGCCCGCTGCGCGAGGTCATGTTCGCCCCGGAAGGCACCGAGGAAGCCGCCGCACTCGACCTGACCCTGTACACGCAGACCTCGCTGTTCGCCATCGAGGTCGCCCTGTTCCGGCTGCTGGAGAGCTGGGGCATCACCCCCGGCGTGCTCATGGGCCACTCCATCGGCGAACTCGCCGCCGCACACGTGGCCGGCGTCCTCTCGCTCGCCGACGCCTGCACCCTCGTCGCCGCGCGCGGCCGCCTGATGCAGGCGCTGCCCGCCGGCGGCGCCATGGTCGCCGTCCAGGCCGCCGAGTACGAGGTCCGCGACCGCATCGGCGGCCGGACGGACCGCGTGAGCATCGCCGCGCTGAACGGCCCGGACTCGGTCGTCGTCTCCGGCGACGAGGTCCTCGCCACCGAGATCGCCGACGCCTTCGCCGCCCTGGGCCGCAAGACCAGCCGGCTGCGGGTCAGCCACGCCTTCCACTCCCCGCACATGGAACCGATGCTGGCCGACTTCCGCGACGTGGCCGAGGGTCTGACCTTCCACGCCCCGCGCATCCCGATCGTGTCCAACGTGACGGGCCGGCTGTCCGAGGATCCCTCGCGGTACGAAGGGTGCACGGCCGCGTACTGGGTCCGCCACGTGCGCGACGCGGTCCGCTTCGCCGACGGCGTCGCCCGCCTCGACGAGCAGGGCGTCCGCACGTACCTGGAGCTCGGCCCCGGCGGCGTGCTCACCTCCATGGCCCGCGTCGGCGCCGACGGAGAGTCGCTGTTCGTCCCCGCCCTGCGCGCCCGTCGCCCCGAGGCACAAGCCCTGCTGACGGCGGTCGCCTCGCTGCACGTCCACGGCGTGGAGCCGGACTGGGACGCCCTGTTCGGCGCCGGTCGAGGCACACGCCGCAAGGTCGCGCTCCCCACCTACGCCTTCGAACGGCAGCGGTACTGGCTGGACGGCGACACCCCGTCGCCCGTCGCCACCACCGGCTGGGCTCCCGCGGCTCCACAGCCGGACGCCGTCGCCGAGACCGACGGCTCACCTGTCGGAGCCCTGGGCCGACGGCTCGCCGGAGTGCCCCTGCCCCAACGCGACGAGGCCGTACTCGACCTGGTCCGCGCACACATCGCCGCCGTCCTGGGCCACGCCGAAGCCCGGCAGGTCGAGACCGAGTGGACGTTCAAGGACCTCGGCTTCGACTCGCTCAGTTCGGTGGAACTGCGCAACCAGCTCAGCGAGGCCACCGGCCTGCGCCTGCCCAGCGGGCTGCTGTTCGACCACCCGACCCCTGCCGCGCTCGCCCGCCACCTCGTCGCCCGGTCCCTGGGCTGTGAGGACCCGGCGGCCTCCGCGCCCGCGACGGTGGCCGACCACGACGAGCCCATCGCCATCGTGGCCATGAGCTGCCGCCTGCCCGGCGGGGTGAACTCCCCCGAGGACCTGTGGCGGCTGCTCGCCTCCGGTGGCGATGCCATCTCCGGATTCCCGACGGACCGCGGCTGGGACGTCGAAGCGCTCTACGACCCGGAACCCGGCACGCCCGGCAGGTCCTCGACACGGCACGGCGGCTTCCTGCACGAGGCGGCCGAGTTCGACGCCGGATTCTTCGGCATCAGCCCCCGCGAGGCCGCCGCGATCGACCCGCAGCAGCGGCTGGTCCTGGAGACCGCGTGGGAAGCCTTCGAACGGGCCGGCATCGACCCGGCCACGCTGCGCGGGAGCCGGGCGGGCGTGTTCATCGGCGCGACGGCACAGGACTACGGCCCCCGGCTGCACGAGCCGGTCGACGGCATCGAGGGCTACCTGCTGACCGGCACGACGACCAGCGTCGCCTCGGGCCGAGTGGCCTACTCGTTCGGCCTCGAAGGCCCCGCCGTCACCATCGACACGGCCTGCTCGTCGTCCCTGGTCGCCCTGCACCTGGCCGTCCAGTCGCTACGGAGCGGCGAGTGCACGATGGCCCTGGCGGGCGGCGTCACCGTGATGTCCACGCCCGGCATGTTCGTGGAGTTCAGCCGCCAGCGCGGCCTGTCGGCCGACGGCCGGTGCAAGGCGTTCGCGGCCGGCGCGGACGGCACCGGCTGGGCCGAAGGCGTCGGCATGCTCCTGGTGGAACGGCTCAGCGACGCCCGGCGCAACGGCCACCGGGTGCTGGCCGTCGTGCGGGGCAGCGCGGTCAACCAGGACGGTGCGTCGAACGGACTCACGGCGCCCAACGGCCCCTCCCAGCAGCGCGTCATCCGCCAGGCGCTGGAGGCCGCGGGACTGGCGCCCACCGACGTCGACGCCGTCGAGGCGCACGGCACGGGCACGCGGCTCGGCGACCCGATCGAGGCGGAAGCCCTCATCGCCGCCTACGGTCGGGGACGGGACGGCGACCGGCCGCTGTGGCTGGGCTCGCTGAAGTCGAACATCGGTCACACGCAGGCCGCGGCGGGCGTCGCCGGTGTGATCAAGATGGTGCTGGCGATGCAGCACGGTGTGCTGCCGCAGACCCTGCACGTGGACGAGCCGACCCCGCACGTGGACTGGTCGGCCGGTGGCGTACGGCTGCTGACCGAGGCGGTGGAGTGGCCCGCGGGCGACCTGCCGCGCCGGGCAGCGGTGTCCTCCTTCGGCATCAGCGGCACCAACGCGCACGTCATCGTCGAGCAGGCCGCGACGAGCGAAGAGCCCGTCCGCGGGACGGCCGTTACGGGACCGGTCCCGTGGGTGCTGTCGGCGAGGAGCGATGCGGCGTTGCGGGAGCAGGCGGGCCGGTTGCTGTCCTTCCTGGACGCCGAAAACGTCGAAGACGCCGAAAACGCTGAGGGCGTCGGGGGTGGCACGGTTCGGCCGGAGGACGTGGCGTTCTCGCTGGCGACGTCGCGTGCGGTGCTGGAGCGCCGTGCGGCGGTCGTGGGCGGGGATCTCACGGAGTTCCGGCAGGGGCTGGAGGCGTTTGCTTCCGGGGCCGCTCCGGTGGGCGGCGCCGTCGGGGGCAAGGTCGGGTTCTTGTTCTCGGGGCAGGGTTCTCAGCGGCTGGGGATGGGGCGCGGACTCTACGACGCCTTCCCGGTGTTCGCCGCGGCCTACGACGAGGTGTGTGCGCTTCTGGAAGTGCCCTTCGACGTCGACTCGGAGGAGCTGAACCAGACCGGTTCGACACAGCCCGCGCTCTTCGCCGTTGAGGTCGCCCTGTTCCGGCTGCTCGAATCGTGGGGCATCCGGCCGGACTCCGTGGCCGGTCACTCCGTAGGCGAGATCGCCGCCGCTCACGTGGCGGGTGTGTTGTCGCTGGAGGATGCGGCGAAGCTGGTGTCGGCGCGTGCCGCGTTGATGCAGGCGCTGCCTTTCGGCGGCGCGATGGTGGCGGTCCAGGCGACCGAGGACGAGGTGCTGCCGCACCTGACCGACGAGGTGGGGATCGCGGCGGTCAACGGCCCTCAGTCGGTTGTGGTTTCCGGCGCTGAGAACGCGGTCACCGCAATCGGTGAGATCTTCGCCGGTCAGGGTCGTAAGACGTCCCGGTTGAAGGTCAGTCACGCATTCCACTCGCCGTTGATGGATCCGATGCTGGAGGAGTTCGGGGAGGTCGTCCGCGGTCTGTCCTTCAACGAGCCGCGGATTCCCGTCGTTTCGAACCTCACCGGCCGGCTGGCCGAGTCGTACACGCCGGAGTACTGGGTGCGGCACGTCCGTGAGGCGGTCCGTTTCGCCGACGGTGTCCGGACCCTGCACGAGCTGGGCGTGACGACCTTCGTCGAGATCGGGCCGGGCGGCGTGCTGAGCGCCCTCGTCCAGGGCTGCTTCGACGACGATCGGGACATCGTCACTGTTCCCGCCCTGCGCGCCGACCGCCCCGAGCCGTACGCGATCGCTGCCGCGATCGGGTGGCTGCACACCCACGGAACCTCGCCCGACTGGCAGGCGCTCCTCCCGGGCGCCCACCGCGTCGACCTGCCGACCTACGCCTTCCAGCGCGAGCGCTACTGGCTCGATGCCCCTCAGGCGGGCACAGACCGCGCCCCGGAGGCGATGGACGCCGAGTTCTGGGACTCCGTCGAGAGCGAGGACCGGACATCTCTCGGTGCGCTCCTCGGAGTGGAGCCCGCCGAACTGGACGTGGTCGCACCCAAGTTGGCCGCCTGGCGCCGACAGCGGCGCGAGCAGTCCACCGCCGACGGCTGGCGCTACCGGATCACCTGGCAGCCGCTCGGTGAGGTGGTCGGGGCCGCTCCGTCGGGGACCTGGCTCTACGTGGCCTCCGAGGGGACAGCGTGGACGGAGGCGATCCGCACCGGGCTCACGGAACTCGGCGTATCGCTCTTACCGTTCGCCGTGGGTGAGGACACCGACCGCGACGCGCTCGCCCGGGCCTTCGCCGATGCCGGGCACGAGCAGGCCGACGGCATCCTGTTCGCCGCAGCACAGGGGGAAGCGGGTACGCACGCCCTCCAGCGGCTCGTCCTGCTCGTCCAGGCCCTCGGCGACGCCGGGATCGAGGCCCCGCTGTGGTGCCTGACCAGCGGTGCGGTGTCGACCGGCACGGCGGACCCGCTGACCGAGCCCGTCTCCGCCCAACTCTGGGGCCTGGGCAGGATCGTCGCCCTGGAACAGCCGCAGCGCTGGGGCGGGCTCGTCGACCTGCCCGCCGAGCTCGACTCCCGCGCCCTGGAGCGCCTTGCCGGCCTGCTGGACCAGGCCGACGAGGACCAGCTCGCCGTACGCGCCTCCGGCGTGTTGGGCCGCCGCCTCGTGCGCGCGCCGCAGAGCGCGGCACCGCCCGACGCACCCTGGTCGCCGCGCGGCACCGTGCTCGTGACCGGCGGTACGGGGGCGCTGGGTGGCCACGTGGCCCGCTGGCTCGCCGGCGCCGGTGCCGAGCACCTCGTGCTCACCAGCCGCCGGGGCCCCGACGCCCCGGGCGCCGCCGAACTCCAGGCGGAGCTGGAGGAACTGGGCGCTCGTGTCACCGTCGCCGCGTGCGACGCGGCCGACCGCGACGCGCTCGCCGAGCTGTTCGGCCGGCACACGCTGAACGCCGTGGTGCACACCGCGGGCGTACTCGACGACGGCCTGGTCGAATCGCTCACGCCCGAGCGCCTCGACCACGTGCTGCGCCCCAAGGCGGACGCAGCGCTCCACCTGCACGAGCTCACCCGGGACCGCCAGGACCTCGATGCCTTCGTGCTCTTCTCCTCGATGACCGGTGTCTGGGGCAACGGCGGCCAGGGCGCTTACGGTGCCGCGAACGCCTTCCTCGACGCCCTCGCCGAGCAGCGCCGGGCGCAGGGCCTGCCCGCGCTGGCCGTCGCGTGGGGACCCTGGGCGGACGGCGGTATGGCCGACGGCGCCGCCGGTGACCACCTGCGGCGGCGCGGCGTACGGGCGCTCGCGGCCCTTCCCGCGATCTCCGTGCTGCACGGTGCGTTGACCCACGCAGAGGCCTCCGTGACCGTCGCGGACGTGGACTGGGACCGCTTCGTCCCGGCCTTCGCCGGCACGCGCCCCTGCTCGCTGCTGCTCGGCGTGCCCGAGGCCCGCGAGGCCCTCGCGGCACGCACCCAGGCCGCGCGGAGGGCCGAGGTGCCCGCGTCCGCGCTGGTCCAGCGCCTCCTCGGCGCCACGCCGGGGGAGCAGAGCCGTATCCTGCTGGAACTGGTCCGCGAGCAGGCCGCCACGGTGCTCGGCCACACGGGCACAGGCGCCTTCGAAGCCGACCGGACGTTCCGCGAGACCGGCTTCGACTCGCTCACCGCCGTCGAACTCCGCCACAGGCTCAACACGGCCACCGGCCTCAAGCTGCCCACCACCCTGGTCTTCGACCACCCGACCCCCACCGCCCTCGCCCGTCACCTGGGCGAGGAACTCCTCGGCCGGCATGAGCTGGAGGCGGACGCCGCGCAGGTGACGGCCGCCGCCACGGCCGACGAGCCCCTCGCGATCGTCAGCATGAGCTGCCGCTTCCCCGGCGGCGTCCAGTCGCCGGAGGACCTGTGGGAGCTGCTGAGCTCCGGCCGGGACGCGATGTCCGGCTTCCCCACCGACCGCGGCTGGGACATCGACGCGCTCTACGACCCCGACCCCGACCGGCCCGGCAAGACGTACGCGCGCGAGGGCGGCTTCATCCAGGGCGCCGACCGCTTCGACGCAGGTCTCTTCGGGATCTCGCCGCGCGAGGCGCTGGCCATGGACCCGCAGCAGCGGCTGCTGCTGGAGACCGCGTGGGAGGCCTTCGAGCGCGCCGGCATCGCCCCCGCGTCCGTCCGCGCCAGCAGCACCGGTGTCTTCATCGGCACCAACGGCCAGGACTACGCCAACGGGCTGCGCAACGCGCCCGAGGAGATCGAGGGGTACGCGCTCACCGGCAAGGCGGCCTCGGTCGTCTCCGGACGCATCTCCTACACGTTCGGACTCGAGGGCCCGGCGGTCACGGTCGACACGGCGTGCTCGTCGTCGCTCGTGGCCCTCCACCTGGCCGCGCAGGCACTGCGGAGCGGCGAGTGCTCGATGGCCCTGGTCGGGGGCGTCACCGTCATGACCACACCGGACCTGTTCGTGGAGTTCAGCCGGCAGCGCGGGCTGTCGCCCGACGGCCGGTGCAAGGCGTTCGCGGCCGGTGCCGACGGCACCGGCTGGGGCGAAGGCGTCGGCCTGCTGCTGGTGGAACGGCTGTCCGACGCCCGTCGCAACGGGCACCGGGTGCTGGCGGTGGTCCGCGGCAGCGCGGTGAACCAGGACGGTGCGTCCAACGGTCTGACCGCGCCCAACGGCCCCTCGCAGCAGCGGGTGATCCGGCAGGCGCTGGCGTCCGCCGGGCTCACGCCGGCCGACGTGGACGCCGTCGAGGCCCACGGCACGGGCACCAGGCTCGGCGATCCGATCGAGGCACAGGCGCTGCTCGCCACCTACGGCCGGGAACACTCCGACGAGCGGCCGGTGTGGCTGGGCTCGGTCAAGTCCAACATCGGTCACACGCAGGCCGCGGCGGGCGTGGCCGGCGTGATGAAGATGGTGCTGGCGATGCAGCACGGAGTGCTCCCGCAGACGCTCCATGTGGACGAGCCGACCGCGCACGTCGACTGGTCGGCGGGCGCCCTGCGGCTGCTGACCGAGCCGGTGCAGTGGCCCGGGACCGACAGGCCCCGCCGGGCCGCGGTGTCGTCCTTCGGTATCGGCGGCACCAACGCACACACGATCATCGAGGAGGCGCCCGCCGCGGCCCTGGCCGAGCAGGCCCGGGAACACCGCCCGCTGCCCGTGCCGTGGGTGCTGTCGGCAAAGACTGAAGTGACGCTGCGGGCCCAGGCGGAACGTCTGCTGGCCTTCGCCACCGACGACGTGTCGCCCGTCGACGCCGGATTCTCGTCGGCCACGACGCGATCGGCGCTGGAGCACCGGGCCGCGGTGATCGGCACCGACCCGGCCGAGCTGCGAGCGGGACTGGAAGCCCTCGCGGCAGGCGAACCGGCGGCGAACGTCGTCGCCGGGCGTGCCCACTCGGCGGACAAGGTCGGGTTCCTGTTCTCCGGTCAGGGCTCGCAGCGGCTGGGGATGGGGGGCGGACTCTACGACGCCTTCCCGGTGTTCGCGGCGGCGTACGACGAGGTGTGCGCGCTTCTGGACGCCCCGGTCGACGTCGATGCGGAAACGCTTCATCAGACGGGTTGCACCCAGCCGGCGTTGTTCGCGGTCGAGGTGGCGTTGTTCCGGTTGCTGGAGTCGTGGGGTGTGCGGCCGGATTACGTGGCCGGTCACTCGGTGGGTGAGATCGCGGCTGCCCATGTGGCGGGTGTGTTGTCGCTCGGGGATGCGGCGAAGCTGGTGTCCGCGCGTGCCGCGCTGATGCAGGCCTTACCCGCGGGCGGCGCGATGGTCGCGGTCCAGGCGACCGAGGACGAGGTGCTGCCGCACTTGACCGACGGCGTCGGGATCGCGGCGGTCAACGGTCCGCGGTCGGTCGTGGTCTCCGGTGCCGAGGACGTGGTCGTCGCCATCGATGAGGCCTTCCGTGAGCAGGGTCGTAAGACGTCCCGTCTGAAGGTCAGTCACGCGTTCCATTCGCCGTTGATGGATCCGATGCTGGAGGAGTTCGGGGAGGTCGTTCGCGGTCTCGTCTTCAACGAGCCGCGGATTCCGGTCGTTTCGAACCTGACCGGCCGGTTGGCCGAGCCGTACACGGCCGAGTACTGGGTGCGGCACGTCCGTGAGGCGGTGCGTTTCGCGGACGGTGTGCGGACCCTGCACGAGCTGGGTGTGACCACGTTCGTGGAGATCGGCCCGGGCGGTGTCCTCAGCGGCATGGCGCAGGGCTGTGTGGACGACATCCTCACCATCCCCGTACTCCGAGCCGACCGCCCCGAGCCCCAGGCGCTCACCACCGCGTACGCCCAACTGCACGTCAGCGGCGCCGAAGTCGACTGGCACGCCTTCTTCCCGGACGCCCACCGCATCGACCTGCCGACCTACGCCTTCCAGCGCGAGCGCTACTGGCTCGACGCCCCCGCCTCCGCCGGTGACATGCGCGCGGTGGGGCAGGGCGAGGCCGGTCACCCGCTCCTCGGCGCCGCCGTGCCGCTGGCCGACGGCGACGGACACCTGCTCACCGGGCGGCTCTCGACGCACACGCACCCGTGGCTGACGGACCACGCCGTCAGTGGGGTCGCGCTCCTGCCGGGAACCGCCTTCGTCGAGCTGGCGATCACCGCTGCCGACGCCGTGGGCTGCGACCTGCTGGAAGAGCTGACATTGGAGACACCGCTGCTCGTGCCCGAGCGCGGCGGCGTCGCCCTCCAGGTGCGCGTCGGCGCCGACGACGGCTCGGGCCGCAGGCCGCTGACCGTGCACTCGCGGAACGACGGCGGGGACGCGTACGGCCACGAGGACGACTCCGAGCGGGCATGGGTCCGGCACGCCTCCGGCTCGCTGACCGTCGCCACGGAAGGGCCCGTTGACGGCGCGCTCGCCGCGTGGCCGCCCGTGGGTGCGGAGCCGGTCGACGTCGACGGGTTCTACGACCGCCTCGCCGGCATGGCGCTCGACTACGGCCCCGTCTTCCAGGGGCTGCGCGCCGCGTGGCGGAGCGGGGACGACTTCTTCGCCGAGGTGGAGCTGCCCGGCGCGGAGCGGACGGACGCGGGCGCGTACGGACTGCACCCCGCGCTGTTCGACGCCGCCCTGCACACCGTCTGGCTGGGCGCGGTCGAGCCCGAGGCCGGGACGGGGAACGGGCTGCTGCCGTTCGTCTGGAGCGGCGTGCGCCTGGCGGCTGCCGGAGCCTCCGGCCTGCGGGTGAAGGTCTCGCGCGCCGGCAGCGGCACGGTGTCGCTGGTGCTGGCCGACGGCACCGGCGAGCCGGTCGCACAGGTCGACTCGCTGACACTGCGCCCGGTGCCCGCAGACCAGTTGCGCGCCGGTTCCGGCGACGGCGCGGTCTTCGGCCTGGAGTGGACACCGGTCAGCCTGCCGTCCGCGCCGCCCGGCATGAGGATCGAGACGTACGAGGATCTCGCCGCTCTTCGGGCCGCCGACTCGTCGCCGGACACCAAAGCCGATGCCGGAGTCGTCGCTGACGCCGTGGTCGTGCCCTGCCCGACCGGGGCCGCCGCGGACCTGGCCACCCAGGTCCGTGAGGTCACCCACGCCGTGCTGGAACTGGTGCAGTGGTGGCTGGCCGACGAACGCCCGGCTCGTCTGGTGCTGGTGATGCGTCCGGGGGACCTCGCCCAGTCGGCGGTGCGCGGACTGGTGCGCTCGGCGCAGACCGAGAACCCCGACCGCATCGTGCTGGTCGAGACCTCAACGGACGCCGATGCCGACAGCGGTGTTGACCACACAGACCTCGCCCGGGTGCTGCCCGGCCTCCTCGCGTCGGGTGAACCGCACGCCGCGGTGCACGCGGACGACGAGGTCCGGGTGCCCAGGCTGGTCCGCGTCGCCGCGCCGGACACGGAGCTACCCGGCCTCGGCTCCGGCACCGTCCTGCTGACCGGCGCGTCGGGCGGGCTGGGCGGGCTGTTCGCCCGGCATCTGGTCGCCGAGCATGGCGTACGCAGTCTGCTGCTCGTCAGCCGCCGCGGCGGGGACGCGCCCGGCGCGGCCGAGCTCGGCGCCGAGCTGACCGCGCAGGGCGCCGACGTCACCTGGGCCGCGTGTGATGTGGCCGACCGCGATGCCGTCCGTGCACTCCTGTCCGGGCCCGGGCAGAGCCTGTCCGCGATCATCCACACCGCAGGCGTCCTGGACGACGGAACCATCGGCTCGCTGACCCCCGAGCGGCTTGACACCGTGTTCCGCCCGAAGATGGACGCGGCGCTGAACCTGCACGACCTGGCGGGCGAGCTGTCCGGCGACCTGTCCGCGTTCGTCCTCTTCTCCTCGGTGGCCGGTACCCTCGGCACGCCGGGCCAGGGGAACTACGCCGCTGCCAACACCTTCCTAGACGCCCTCGCCGAGCACCGCCGTGCCGCGGGCCTGCCGGCCACGTCGCTGGCGTGGGGCCTGTGGGCGCAGGACAGCGAGAGCGCCATGACCGGCAGCCTCGACCACACCGATCTCACGCGTATCAAGCGCATGGGCCTCGCCGCGATCCCGTCGGCGGACGGCCTGCGGATGTTCGACGCGGCGCTGGCCACCGATCGGGCAGCAGTCGCCCCGATCCGGCTCGACACGTCCGCCTTCCGCGACGGACAGGGGCAGCCCGTGCCGCCGGTCCTGCGCGGACTGGTGCGGGTCGCGCCGGTGCGGCGCGCGGCGCAGACCGCGCCGAAGGGATCGCTGGGCCGGCGGCTGGCCGGGCTGCCGGAGGCCGAGCGCGAGCAGGTGGTGCTGGACCTGGTGCGCACCGAGGTCGCCGCCGTGCTCGGGCACGCCGGCGCACAGTCGGTCGGCGCTGACGACTCGTTCAAGGACATCGGGTTCGACTCGCTGACCGCCGTCGAACTGCGCAACCGGCTCAACTCGGCCGTCGGCATGCGCCTGCCCGCCACCCTGATCTTCGACTACCCGAACCCGCTCACCCTCGCCCGCTTCCTCACCGCCGAAGCCGCAGGCCCCGGCGAGGCGACGGCAGCCGTGCCGGCGACCCTCGCCACGGCCACCGGGGCGGCGGACGAGCCCATCGCGATCGTGGGCATGGCCTGCCGCTACCCCGGCGGTGTGCAGTCGCCCGAAGACCTGTGGCAGCTGGTGTTCTCCGGTCGTGACGCCGTGTCGGGATTCCCCGAGGACCGCGGCTGGGACGTGGAGAACCTCTACGACCCGAACCCCGACCAGTGGGGCACCAGCTACACCCGCGAGGGCGGCTTCCTCCACGACGCGGCGGACTTCGACCCCGAGTTCTTCGGGATCTCGCCGCGTGAGGCGCTGGCGATGGATCCGCAGCAGCGGCTGTTGCTGGAGACGTCGTGGGAGGCGTTCGAGCGGGCCGGGATCGACCCGGCGACGGTGCGGGGCAGCAGGACCGGTGTCTTCGCGGGGGTGATGTACCACGACTACGGCGGGCGTGTGCACACCTCGCCGGCGGGGCTGGAGGGTTACCTCGTCAACGGCAGTGCGGGGAGCGTCGCTTCGGGGCGCGTTTCGTACACGTTCGGTCTTGAGGGCCCGGCGGTCACGGTCGACACGGCGTGCTCGTCGTCGCTGGTGGCGCTGCACCTGGCGACCCAGGCGCTGCGGAGCGGTGAGTGCACGATGGCCCTCGTCGGCGGCGTGACCGTGATGGCAGGCCCGTCCGTGTTCGTGGAGTTCAGCCGTCAGCGGGGCCTGTCGGCTGATGGCCGGTGCAAGGCGTTTGCGGCCGGCGCGGATGGTACGGGCTGGGCCGAGGGTGCGGGCATGCTGCTGGTGGAGCGGCTGTCCGATGCCCGGCGTAACGGGCACCGGGTGCTGGCGGTGGTTCGTGGTACGGCGGTGAACCAGGACGGTGCGTCGAACGGTTTGACGGCTCCGAACGGGCCTTCGCAGCAGCGGGTGATCCGGCAGGCGCTGGCCAACGCGGGCCTGTCCTCGGGTCAGGTCGACGTGGTGGAGGCGCATGGTACGGGGACGAAGTTGGGTGACCCGATCGAGGCGCAGGCGTTGATCGCGACGTACGGTCAGGAGCGGTCGGTGGACCGGCCGTTGTGGCTGGGGTCGCTGAAGTCGAACATCGGTCATGCGCAGGCGGCTGCGGGTGTCGGTGGTGTGATCAAGATGGTGATGGCGATGCGCCACGGTGTGCTGCCGCGGACCCTGCACGTGGACGAGCCGAGCCCGCACGTGGACTGGTCGGCCGGTGACGTCCGGCTGCTGACCGAGGCCGTGGAGTGGCCGGTGACCGACGCGCCGCGTCGAGCCGCCGTGTCCTCCTTCGGTGTGAGCGGCACCAATGCGCACGTGATCGTGGAGCAGGTGCCTGACGTGGCGGAGGAGTCTCCGGCTCCGGCCTCGGGTGCGGTCGTGCCGTGGGTGCTGTCGGCGAAGAGTGATGATGCGCTGCGGGAGCAGGCGAGCCGGTTGCTGTCCTTCCTGGACGCCGAAAACGCCGAAGACGCTGCGGGCGTCGAGGGTGGTGGGGTGCGGCCCGAGGACGTGGCGTTCTCGCTGGCGACGTCGCGTGCGGTGCTGGAGCGCCGTGCGGCGGTCGTGGGGGAGGGGCTCGAGGAGTTCCGCCAGGGGCTGGAGGCGATTGTTTCCGGTGCTGCTTTGGTGGGCGGTGCCATCGGGGGCAAGGTCGGGTTCTTGTTCTCGGGTCAGGGCTCGCAGAGGCTGGGCATGGGGCGCGAACTCTACGACGCTTTCCCGGTGTTCGCTGCGGCGTATGACGAGGTGTGTGTGCGTCTGGACGCTCCGGTCGACGTCGATGCGGAAACGCTTCATCAAACGGGTTCGACGCAGCCGGCGTTGTTCGCGGTCGAGGTCGCTCTGTTCCGGCTGCTCGAATCGTGGGGCATCCGGCCGGACTATGTGGCCGGTCACTCGGTCGGTGAGATCGCGGCTGCCCATGTGGCGGGCGTGTTGTCGCTGGAGGATGCGGCAAAGCTGGTGTCGGCGCGTGCCGCGCTGATGCAGGCGTTGCCTGCGGGCGGGGCGATGGTGGCGGTCCAGGCGGCCGAGGATGAGGTGCTGCCGCACTTGACCGACGAGGTCGGGATCGCGGCGGTCAACGGCCCGCGGTCGGTTGTGGTTTCCGGCGCCGAGGGCGTGGTCGTCGCTATCGGTGAGGCCTTCCGTGAGCAGGGTCGTAAGACGTCCCGTCTGAAGGTCAGCCATGCGTTCCATTCGCCGTTGATGGATCCGATGTTGGAGGAGTTCGGGGAGGTCGTTCGCGGTCTGGTCTTCAACGAGGCGCGGATTCCGGTGGTTTCGAACCTCTCCGGCCGGCTGGCGGAGTCGTACACGCCGGAGTACTGGGTGCGGCATGTTCGTGAGGCGGTGCGTTTCGCGGACGGTGTGCGGACCCTGCACGAGCTGGGCGTGACGACCTTCGTCGAGATCGGCCCCGGCGGCGTCCTCAGCGCCCTCGCCCAGGGCTGCTTCGACGACGACGTGGACATCGTCACCGTTCCCGCCCTGCGCGCCGACCGCCCCGAGCCGTACGCGATCGCTGCCGCGATCGGGTGGCTGCACACCCACGGCATCTCGCCCGACTGGCAGGCGCTCCTCCCGGGCGCCCGCCGCGTCGACCTGCCGACCTACGCCTTCCAGCGCGAGCGCTACTGGCTCGACGTCCCCCAGGCGACCGGCGACGTCCGGGCCGCCGGTCTGGGGGCGGCGGACCATCCGCTGCTCGGTGCCGCGATTGCGACCGCCGACAGCGACGGGGCCCTGCTCACCGGGCGGCTCTCCCTCGAAACCCACCCGTGGCTCGCCGACCACGCCGTGAACGGGACCGTTCTGCTGCCCGGCACCGCGTTCGTCGAGTTGGCGATCCGGGCGGGCGACGAGACGGGGTGCGGATGGGTCGAAGACCTCACCCTCGAAGTCCCTCTGGTCGTGCCCGAGCGCGGTGGCGTCACCCTTCAGGTGGCTGTCGGCCCGCAGGACGAGTCAGGCCGGCGGCAGCTGAGCGTGCACTCGCGCGTCGACGACGGTTCGTGGCTGCGGCACGCGACCGGTGCGCTGTCCTCGGCAGAGGCACCGTGCGCTGCGGACCTCGGTGCGTGGCCGCCGGCGGGCGCGGAGGCCGTCGACCTCACGGCGTTCTACGAGGGTATGGCCGCTGCCGGCCTGGACTACGGTCCGGTCTTCCAGGGCCTGCGCTCGGTGTGGCGCGGCGGGGAGGACGTCTTCGCCGAGGTCGAGCTGCCGGAGGAGTCGGCTGCCGAGGCGGCGGCGTTCGCTCTGCACCCGGCGCTGCTGGACGCCGCCCTGCACGCTCTGGCCGCCGGTGGGCTGGTGTCGTCGGCCGATGGCCCGGCCTTGCCGTTCGCGTGGTCCGGTGTCGTCGTACGGGCGGCTGGTGCGGCGATGGTGCGGGTGAAGCTGTCGCGGACGGCCACCGGTTCGGTGACGCTGGCCGTGGCCGATGGCGCCGGTGACCCGGTGGCCTCGGTCGAGTCGCTGTCGTTGCGGGCCGTCTCGGCGGAGCAGTTGCGCGGTGCCGGTGGTGGCGATCAGCTGTTCGCGCTGGAGTGGACATCGTTCACTCTCCCCTCCGCCACCGACGCGCTGGTGATCGAGACCGTCGCGGACTTCGACGCACTGCGGGAGTCGGAAGGGACACCGGACGTCGTCGTCGTTCCGTGCCCTGCGGGTTCCGGTACGGAGACCGCCGACCGCGTGCACTGCACCACGAGTGAGGTGTTGGCGTTGGTGCAGTGGTGGCTGGCTCGGGAGCGGGCGGGGCGTTTGGCGTTGGTGACGCGGCCGGGGGATCTGGCTCATGCTGCGGTGTGG
>NZ_JBSFGB010000036.1:0-89062 GCF_053596375.1 Streptomyces sp. NPDC001709
CCATTCATCACAGGCGGCCTCCTGATGATCCTCGTCGCCCTGGCCAGCCTGCCCGCACTCAGCAACCGCTCCATTCGAGAAGCGACACAAGAAGCTTCCACTGCGGAATAGTGGGCCCTCGATTCATCAGCGGTGATCGCCGGTTCATGAGGTGGTGAATTCATCCCGCTGGTTCCGCTGGTTCCGCTGGCGGGGTGGCGGGGCGTCGAGCGCGCCGTCTCATCGCCGACGTCACCCCGCTGGAACTCACCCTGGCCACCGACCCGGACGTACCGCTCCGCAATGAGGTCGGCAGCCAAAGAGGAGAACAAGCATGTCTACTCCCCCCGCTTCCGTACCTTCCGACGCCGCCGAGCAGTTGCCCCGTATCCGTGCCGCGCTCGACAAGCTCGTGAGCTACAAGCAGGGCAAGTCCGTACGCTCACCCGAGGGGCATACCTTCCCACTGTCCGCCAACGAATCCCCGTACGAGCCGATCCCCGCGGTGGTGCAGGCGATCCAAGAGGCAGCGCTGGGCATCAACCGCTACCCGGACAACAGCTGCGCGGACCTGATCTCCGAGATATCCGCACGCTTCGCCGTGCCCGAGGACACCATCGCCGTCGGCTGTGGCTCTGTCGGTGTCTCCCAGATGCTTCTGGAGGCGGTCGCGGAGCCCGGCGGGGAGGTCCTCTACGCCTGGCGCTCGTTCGAGGCCTACCCGATCTTGACCAGGCTCTCCGGTGCCACGCCGGTCGAGGTCCCGCTCAAGGACGGGGCTCACGACCTCGACGCGATGGCCGCCGCGATCACCGACCGGACGCGGCTCATCTTCATCTGCAACCCCAACAACCCCACGGGAACGGTGATTTCCCGATCCGACATGGAGACATTCCTCGACCGGGTCCCCGCCGATTGCCTGGTGGTCATCGACGAGGCATACATCGAGTACGTGCGCGACGACGACACCCCCGACGGCCTCACTCTCCGGCCCGGGCGCCCCAACGTGGTGGTCCTCCGCACCTTCTCCAAGGCATATGGCCTGGCCGGGCTCAGGATCGGCTTCGTGGTTGGACACCCCACCGTGGTCGAAGCCCTTCGCAAGGCCTTCCTGCCCTTCAGCGTGAACGGCGTCGCGCAGGCCGCTGCGATCGCCGCTCTCCGCTCGGAGGAGGCCCTGATGGACCGCGTGGAGACCACGGTCAAGGAACGCGAGCGAGTCCACCACACCCTGACCGAACAGGGCTGGCGTGTCACCCCCAGCAGCGCCAACTTTCTCTGGCTCCAGCTCGGCGACCAGGCTCTCGCCTTCGCCGGTCACTGCGCGGCGAGGGGAGTGGCGATTCGCCCGTTCGCGGGCGAGGGAGTCCGCGTCTCGATCGGCTCTCCCGCGGAGAACGACGCCTTCCTCGCGGCGTCAGCTACCTTCCCCACCACGCCCAGCCACCCTCAGTGATGGGCTCGACGGTGTAGGAGCCTGCGCCTTACAGCGAGAGGCTCGAGAAGGCGCGCCGAGGCGGCGGACCCTCCGAGGTGGCCTACCTCCCCGCCTACGGCCGGGCGGGGAACGGCGCCGCACACCCGGACCTGGGGACGTACGAGAGGATGAGGGTCTGATCTTCCCCAATCCGGCGGCCAGTCGGCGCCGACGCGGCAAGCGCGGCCGCTCGCTCCCGCGACTACGGTCCGGAGATGGCCATCGCAGACCGCTTGGCATCCTGCCGACCGTCGAACGGACGGCTCTCATCGGGGTTGTCTCAACGGAGTTTGGCGGACGCGAACAAAGACAATCCCAACCGCCAAGTCCGGCTGAGCTTCCTGGGCTGATGCTCGTGCCAGTACCGAGTTCGTAACTGGCGGATCCCGCACGCGGTTTTACCCGTCTTGCCCTGTGCGAGGACCGCAAGAACATGAGAGGGCCAGGGGGCTTGATGCGGCGCGGGGTGCGGCGGGGTGGGATGGGCTGGGTGGCGGTGGCGGCAGCAGTCGCCACCGTGGTGGGAGCCTCGGTGCTGGGGGCAGTGAGCGGTACCAGCACGGGCGGCGCGGCCGGGAGCCGCCCCGACGGCCGGGCGCGGGCGACGGCCTCGCCCGCATCGCCAGACCACCACCCCTCGCCGCAGCCGAGCCCGGCCCAGACCTCCGTGCCCGACCCGAGACTGCCCGCGCCCGTCGTGAGCATGGACCTCGCCCACGCCTCGGACAAGGGCCCGCGCGCCGTCAACATCACCATCGACGACGGCCCTGATCCGGTGTGGACACCGCGCGTCCTGAAGGTGCTCAGGGACAACGGAGTCAAGGCTGTCTTCTGCATGATCGGGACGAAGGCGGCCGAACATCCCGCCGTGGTGCGGCAGGTCGTCGCCGAGGGACACCGGTTGTGCGACCACAGCGTCCACCACGACACGACGATGGATCACAAGTCCCGCTCCTTCCAGCACTCCGAGATCGCCGGAGCGGCCCAGATGATCGAGCGGGCATCCGGCGGCGTGAAGCCGCTGTACTACCGTGCGCCAGGCGGCGCCTTCACCCCCTACAGCCGGCAGATCGCCGCCTCGATGGGGATGCGCCCGCTCGGCTGGAACGTCGACACCGAGGACTACCAGCGGCCCGGCACGCAGACGATCCTGAACACCACCGAGCGCGAACTGCGAGGCGGCCCGACCGTCCTGTTCCACGACGGCGGCGGCGACCGCTCCCAGACCGTCGCGGCGCTCGCCGTGCTGCTGCCCCGGCTGAAGAGCCAGGGGTACACGTTTGGCTTTCCCGTGCGCTGAGGCGAGAGGCCGCCCCTCTCCGCGGCGGGGCGCGGAACGGCCCCCCGCCTCCCGTGTCCTCCGTCGAGTGCTCGCCGGTCAGCTCGAAGAGGATGACCACGGCGGTGATCGGTGCCCGGGCAGCACCGGCGAAGGTGGCGCCCATGCCGTGAGCACGGCCCAACCGGCCGCGGTATTCCCTCACTGCCCGCATTCACCGCGTGATTCACCGGTGTGGGCGAAGCGACCCCCGGTGTTATTCAATGAGGTGTGCGGTCAGGGATCTCGGGGCCCCGTCGCACGGGTTCGAGTACGGCCCCGGCGCCGCGCCGGGGATTGCCGAGAGAGCCGCATGGACTCCACACCCTCCCCCTCGTCCCCTTCAGCGTTCGACCTGGTCAGCAGCGCCCTGGGGCGGTGCATCCCGCGCGGCGGAGCGGCAGCGGCCGCCGGTCCCGCCGACGCGCAGGGCGACCGGACCACCCGCCAATGCGTACCCGACAACCCGGCAGCCGGCCGTCAGGATCAGATTCTCGGCGTGGTCAACCTGGACAGGGACCTGAGGATCACCCGCTGCAATCTGGACGCCCCGGTATTCGAGGGTCTGGACGCGGTGGCCGGGAGCTCCTTCGTCGATTTCCTGCCCCCCGGGGACGTACCGACGGTCACACGGCGGTTGCGGCAGGTCCTGGAGACCGGTGAGGCGCACGTCGCCCGGATCCAGCGCCTGCGGCGCGGCGACGGGTCGGAGCTGGTGGTCTCGATGAGCATCCTGCCCGCCGCGGTGCCTCAGGAGGGCCTGACCGTCTCCGTGATCGCCATGGCCAGGAGGCTGCACCTGTACGCCGCCGAGACCGCGATCGGCACCTCGCTGGACATCGGCGACACCGCGCAGTCGCTGGCGCAGTCCCTGCTGGCCTGGGGAGACGTGGCCGCCGTCGACCTCGACTTTGCCGTGTGGACGGGCGAGGGCGTCACCGGGCAGGGGCAGGGGCGCATCCGCCTGCGGCGGGCGGCCCTGGTGCCGGACCGGGCGTGGCCCGAGGGCTACGTGACTCCGGGCGACGATCTTCCCGGCGACGCGAGTCGCCTGCTGGCGCAGGCGGTACGACGCGACGACGCCCCGCAGGCCATCGTCATACCCGACCGGGAGGCGGTCGAGCGGGTACTCGGCAATCCGCGCCTGATGCGTGCCCTGGTCCCCGGCGACCGGTCGGCGGGTGTGGCGTGTATACCGCTGGTCCTGGACGGCGTGCCGCCCGTCGTGCTGGGCGTGGCGGAGGTCTGGCGGCGCGCGGACTGCCCCTTCCTCGACAGCGAGCTGTTCGACCTGCAGGAACTGGTTGCCAGGACCGCCCATCACGTCGACCTGGCCCGTCAGCACCAGCGCGAGCACACACAGGTGCTGGCGCTGCAGCGCCGGCTGCTGCCCCGGACCGGCGGCGACACCATCGAGATCGCCAGCGTCTACCAGCCCGCCACGCCCGACAGCGCGGGCGTCGGCGGCGACTGGGTGAACAGCTTTCCGCTGCCGGACGGCCGTACCGCGCTGGTGGTCGGTGACGTCGTCGGGCACGGCCTGGGAGCCGCGGCAACCATGGGCCAGCTGAGCATGGAGGCCCGCGCGCTGCTGTCCGCGGGGCTCGCGCCCGACGAGGTACTGGAGCACCTGGACGAAACCGTGACGCTGCTCGACGACGCGGAGTCCGGGCTGGCGGCCGGCTACAGCGCCCTCGGGTCGACCTGCTGCATCGCCCTCTATGACCCGGTCAGCCAGCATGTGGCGCTGTCCAGCGCCGGTCACCTCCCCCCGGTCCTGGTCTCCCCGGACGGGCACGCGGGCCCGCTCGCGGTCCGCCCTCACCCCGGCCTGGGCGCCGAGTTCGCGCTGCGGGAGCCGTTCGACGTGCACACGTTCGGCGCACCCCCAGGCTCCCTCCTCGCCCTCTACACCGACGGCCTGGTGGAGGATCCGGCAGAGTCGATCGACGAGGGCATCGGCAGGCTGGCGGACGCCGTGTCCAGGGTGCACCCCTGGGACGCCCTGCAGCAGGCCGCACGGCACGTCGTCTCCGCGCTGGCACCTGTGCGCCAGCGCGACGACGTGACCCTCCTGCTCGCGCGGATGATCGGCTACCGCAAGGGGGACACCGCGACCTGGCGGCTGCCCGCCCGCGACGACGCCCCCGCCCGGGCCCGCGCGCAGGTCTCCGAGCTGCTGCGGCGATGGCACACCAGGGACGACACCCGGGACAACGTGCTGCTGCTGGTCAGCGAGCTGGTCACGAACGCGGTGCGCTTCGCCACCGGTCCCATCACGGTACGGCTGATCAGAGCCGGTCACGGCCTGCTGTGCGAGGTGGGCGACACCGGCAACGGCAGGCCACGTCTGAGCCGGGGCGGCCTCCTCGACGACGGCGGTCGTGGCCTGCACGTCGTGCACAGGATCACCACCCGCTGGGGGGTGCGGTGGACGGACACCGGCAAGGTGGTCTGGGCGGAAGTTACGAGGTGACGCGGCTGCGGGGCGGGGGCGCGGCCGACGTATGGGAGCGCGGCGAGGGTACGGGCGGCGTACGCGTCACCCTGCGTCACCGACGCCACCGACGGTACGGTCGGTACCCTCAGCGGTGGCGCGGGCTCGTACTACAGCCACTCGCCTTCCAGGGCGGTGGCGGTGAGGCCCGGTGCCGCCGCGTACAGGACGGCGCGACTGCCCGGCTTCTGCCCGGCGTCGTGCGCCCGCCGCATGATGTCGAACACGGCGGCGCCCCCGCGGTTGCCGCTGGTGTAGCTGTCCCGGCTGTAGTCCAGCAGCCCCGACGGCCACGCGTCGGGCATCGTCTGCTCCATGTACTCCAGCACGCGGGTCCCGCCAGGGTGCGCGAGCAGCACGTCGGGGTGCCAGGAGTCGGGGTGGTCCTGGTAACGGACGCGCAGCCACTCCCACATCGCGGTGACCGTCTCCTGGACGGCGCGTGGCCCGCCCCGGTCCATCACGAAGTGGGTGCCGTCCGCCCGCGTATCCAGGCGGTGCAGGTCTTGGGTGCCGGGCAGGGTGTGGTGCCAGGCGGCGTCCAGCCGCAGCACCGACTCGCGCCTCGGGCGGCCCGTGACCACCGCGGCGACCGCGGTGTCCGCAAACAGCAACCGGACGATCAGGGACTCGAGCGTGTCGTCCGCGGGCTGGTAGGTCGTGCTCAGCGCCTCGGCGATCACGACCAGGACCACCCGGTCGGGGTCCGCGGCCACGAGATCCGCCGCCAGCGCCAGGGAGCGGGTCCCCGCGATACAGGCCCACTGCGTGGCCGGCAGCAGCATCACGTCGTTGCGGAGCGGAAGCTTGTTGGCCAGGGCGATGTCCAGACCCGGCAGCGCCGGAGTGGTGGAGTGACTGGTGATCAGGCAGTCGATGTCCGCGGCGTCCAGCCCGGCGATCTGCAGGGCCCCGCGCGCCGCACGCTCCCCGTAGGACTGCACGGCCTCCCAGGCCGGCGCGGTGCGCTCCTGGACGGTCTGCGGCCCGGGTATCGCCTCGAGCGCGGCGATCACGCGGTCCACGTCCTGCTGGGTGAACCCGTCGCGTGCCAACGCCTCTTGGGCCGACCCGATGCCCACAGCTCGCAGGCCGCCGCCATTGCCGGGCGCGACGGCGGCCTCCAGCGGCAGCATCCACCCGCGTGTCTCGATGCCCGTGCTGGCCGCGATTCCATCGATCCTTGGCGCCCACGCCGCGTGCGGATGCCGGTCGCGCACCTCCGCCGCGATCTGGCTGGTC
This sequence comes from Streptomyces sp. NPDC001709, assembly GCF_053596375.1. Classification (NCBI taxonomy): domain Bacteria; kingdom Bacillati; phylum Actinomycetota; class Actinomycetes; order Kitasatosporales; family Streptomycetaceae; genus Streptomyces; species Streptomyces sp. NPDC001709. The sequence continues at coordinate 6,514 of NZ_JBSFGB010000036.1, forward strand.
TCCACTGCGTGTTCGCCGTGTATCACGGCAGGAGGACAGAGGTAAGCGGCCATAATGGGGCACCTTTCCGGGGAAACAGGCAGGAATGTCGCGAATGCTGTGTCATGGGTCACTTTGGACTTCGCGACCAGGAGATTGCCATTCAGTCCCACTTCGGGGGCTGTGTCCGTTTTGAGCATGGACGCTAAAGGGGCATTTCTGCTGTGATGTGGGCAACTTAGGCGGCCCTTGGATTACGTGACACAGCACACACCGCTGAAACAGGGCCCTCAGAGGCGGTTCCGCAGGTCTTGCCTGATTTACCGTCAGCCAGGACGTGCGCCGCGATCGGCAAGCTGTCCGACGCGATGGGCGACAGTGGTTGGCGTCACGCCGAGGAAAAGGGTGCGGATCGAGCCGGCCGGCCCGCCGTGCCTCTCGGGGATCACCGGCTGGACGTTGTCCGGGCCGCGCGCCCGTAAGGAGCAACTGAAGAAGCCCACGGCTCTGAACTGCTCGGATGCCGTGGGCTTCTGGCGTTGTTGGTTGGTGTTGGCTGGCCTTGGACGGCCCGGGGGCGGTTCAGGGGCAACACGCTTTCCAGCTGCGTTGGTGGGGTGCCGGGTGTGCAGGGCGTCGACCTGCGTTCGCGGGTGGCTTGCCAACGGGATGGGCTCGGCGCATGGACCCGGCTGGACACCATCCGAACGTGGGAGCTAGGCCGCCTTGGATCGCGCCGCACGCGTGCCCGAGGCGGGCTCCTGTGCCTCCTCGAGCAGGAAGGTTTCCTCTTCCCCGAAGTCCGGGGCCTGGAAGGGGTTGGTCGTCGGAGGCGGCGATGCTGCTGCGGAACGGCGCGGTTGCCCTTCCAGGGCGGAGAACAGTGACGTCAGATCGATGAGAGGTCTCCCTTTCGGTCCTAGAGCTTGGTCATCTTGGCGTACGGGCTCAAGATCCGCATTTGTGCCGAGCCGAAATCGACGAGGGCCGCGATTCCATCCTCGATGCCGATCACTCGGCCGAGGCCGTACACGTCGTGTGTGACCTGGTCGCCCACGGCGAAGTGCTTGGGAGCGGGCGTGACGGGGGCCTTGAAGGGGCTGGTGGGCAAGTGGCGCTTCGGTGCAGCAGGCTTTGTCATTGCCCCCAGTATGCGCCTACGAACCGCTCTGGTGGTCGGCTCTCCGGGACGGGAGTAGTTGAACGTTGGACTCCACTCCAGTATGCACCGTGTCTGCCGACCGGTCGGCAGACGGACGGAGTCGGGCGGTTCGACTTCATGGGAGGCTGAACCGCCCGTACTCTTCGTGGTGTCTACGGCGTCACATAGCGGGCGCCACACACTGGAGGCAATACCTCGTGCTGATTGCTCAGCGTCCGTCATTGACCGAAGAGGTCGTCGACGAGTTCCGCTCCCGGTTCGTGATCGAGCCGCTGGAGCCGGGCTTCGGCTACACCCTCGGCAACTCCCTGCGCCGTACCCTCCTGTCGTCGATCCCCGGCGCTGCTGTCACCAGCATCCGCGTCGATGGCGTGCTGCACGAGTTCACCACCGTGCCGGGCGTCAAGGAGGACGTCACCGACCTGATCCTCAACATCAAGCAGCTGGTCGTCTCCTCGGAGCACGACGAGCCGGTCGTGATGTACCTGCGCAAGCAGGGCCCGGGTCTGGTCACCGCCGCCGACATCGCGCCCCCGGCCGGTGTCGAGGTGCACAACCCCGACCTGGTCCTCGCCACGCTCAACGGCAAGGGCAAGCTGGAGATGGAGCTGACGGTCGAGCGTGGCCGCGGTTATGTCTCCGCCGTGCAGAACAAGCAGGTGGGCCAGGAGATCGGCCGTATCCCGGTCGACTCGATCTACTCGCCGGTTCTGAAGGTCACGTACAAGGTCGAGGCCACGCGTGTCGAGCAGCGCACCGACTTCGACAAGCTGATCGTCGACGTCGAGACCAAGCAGGCCATGCGTCCGCGGGATGCCATGGCGTCGGCCGGTAAGACCCTGGTCGAGCTGTTCGGTCTGGCTCGCGAGCTGAACATCGACGCCGAGGGCATCGACATGGGCCCGTCCCCGACGGACGCCGCCCTTGCTGCCGACCTCGCGCTGCCGATCGAGGAGCTGGAGCTCACGGTCCGCTCCTACAACTGCCTCAAGCGTGAGGGCGTCCACTCCGTGGGTGAGCTCCTGGCGCGCTCCGAGGCCGACCTCCTGGACATCCGTAACTTCGGTGCGAAGTCCATCGACGAGGTCAAGGCGAAGCTGGCCGGCATGGGCCTGGCCCTGAAGGACAGCCCGCCCGGATTCGACCCGACCGCCGCAGCCTTCGACGCGGACGACAACGGGAACACGGGTTTCATGGAGACCGAGCAGTACTGAACGCCGCGTCAGGCCGTGGGGGAGTCAGGAAGGGGGCGGAGCCGGTGATGAGCACCGGCCCCGCCGACGCCACCTGGCTCCCCGAGGAAGTCAGGCATATTGCCTGGTCAGACACGGTGCGCCCGGTAGCATTCGTATCCGAGACACCCGTTGCGCGTGCCGCGCCGCGAGCTAGCGCTCCGGTACGGCACGGCCCCGGCGGGTGGGGGGCGTGTACCTGGGCCGGGATGCCGAGGAACAGCAGGCAGGGGTCAAGATCATGCGCCCCGAGCCGGCCGATGACGCCGCGTTCGTCGAGCGGGCACTTCCGCCCCGGCGGAGCCTCGTTCCGCACCGGTCCCGCCGTGCGTCGCCAACGCCGGCGGTCGGGCGAATAACTATGGCCGGAAACGAACATGATGCCGTGGAGCCATCTACCCCCTTGTGCGAAGCGGCATTTCATGACCTGTTCCAGGGGCCAGTACGGTCTGATTCATGGAGTGGAGCTTTCAGGCAGCCGAGAGACTCGCGGCCGCTCTGCGTGCCGGTGAAGTGACCTCGGCGGAACTGACCGACGAGGCGATCGCCCGTATCGAGCGGGACGACAAGGCGATCAACGCCATCTGTGTACCGGACTTCGACCGTGCACGGACCGCCGCGCGCGATGCCGACCAGGCGCGCGCCCGCGGTGAGGACCGGCCGCTGCTCGGCATTCCGGTGACGGTCAAGGAGTCCTACAACATCGCCGGGCTGCCCACGACCTGGGGCATGCCGCAACACCGGGACTACATGCAGGCCGAGGACGCGGTACAGGTGTCGCGACTCAAGGCCGCAGGCGCGGTGGTGCTCGGTAAGACCAATGTGCCCTTGGGGCTGCAGGATATCCAGAGCTTCAACGAGATCTACGGCACCACCAACAACCCGTGGGATCACGGCCGCACGGCGGGTGGATCCTCCGGCGGATCAGCGGCGGCCCTGGCGTCCGGATTCGGCGCGCTGTCCATCGGTTCCGACATCGGCGGTTCGTTGCGCACCCCCGCACATTTCTGCGGTGTCTACGCACACAAGCCGACACTCGGGCTGGCGGCGAACCGCGGTATGGTCCCGCCGCCCGCGCCGGCATTGCCGGTCGACCTCGACCTCGCCGTCGTCGGTCCGATGGCGCGCACCGCCCGCGACCTCACGCTCCTGCTCGACGTCATGGCCGGACCCGACCCGCTGACGCTCGGTATGGCGTACGACTTGACGCTGCCGCCCGCGCGCCACGAGCGGCTCGGCGACTTCCGGGTCCTCGTCCTCGACCAGCATCCGCTCATTCCGACCGGGTCCGCTGTGCGGGCGGGCGTGAACCGGGTGGCCGACGCGCTTGCCGACGGCGGTGCCCGCGTCGAACGGCACAGTCCGCTGCTGCCCGATCCGACCGAAGCCGCGGAGCTCTACATGCAGTTGCTGGTTGCGAACTCCGCTGCGCGTTTTCCCGTCGAAGCGTACGAGCAGCTGCGGACCCTCGCCGCCGGACTGAGCGCAGACGACCGGAGTCTCGATGCGGCGCGGCTGCGCGGCGTGGTGCTCAGCCACCGCGACTGGATCGAGGCGAACAGCCGTCGCGAGCTGCACCGCCACGGCTGGCGGCAGCTCTTCGCCGAGTTCGACGCCGTGGTGTGTCCCATCACGCCCACTCCCGCGTTCCCGCACGACCACAACCCCGATCCGCTGGAACGCCGGATCGACATCGACGGCGCCGAGTACCCGTACTTCGACCAACTGGTCTGGGCCGGTGTGGCCACCATGCCCGGCCTACCCGCCACCGCCATCCCAGCGGGCAGGTCCCCGGAGGGTCTGCCGGTGGGAGTGCAGCTCATAGGTCCGATGTTCGAGGACCGCACCCCGCTGCGGCTGGCCGAACTCCTCGAGCCGGAGATCGGCGGCTTCCAGGCACCCAAGTAGCTTCCAGGCACCCAAGTAGGGCGTGCTCCTGGGTGTCCGACGAGGACGGGCGGGGATCACGACGGGATCCTCGATCACCCGAAGGCCATGCGGAAGCCGGGGCCGCTCCCGTGGTGCCGACTGGGAATCCGGCGAAGATCCTTCTACCGTGGGGTCCTCCTGTCCCGGTGCCGCTGGACGACGTAAGGGGGCTTGGTGGAAGCCGAGTTGGGGACGCTCGCCGCGCAAGGGGCCACGGCTCTCGTCGGGCTCATGGTCGCGGACGCCTGGCTGAGGATGAAGCAGGGGAGCCGACGGTTCACCGGCTGGCTCTCCGGGCGCGGAGCGGACGACGAACTGGACACCTCGCGTGCGGAGTTGGCGGCGGCACGGGACAGCGGCGACGAGGAGAGCGCGGCCGACCGCGTCGCCGCCGACTGGGAGCGGCGCCTGCTCCGCATCCTCGAGGACGACCCCGAGGCGGCCGGGGAGTTGCGGCGCCTCCTGGCCGAGCTGCTGCCCGGGACGTCGTACGACATCGGGTTCGACGTCCGTGCGACCGCACCGGTGTCGCCCGGCGTCCAGCCCGACCATCTCCCCGCCCTGACCGGCACGTTCAGCAACCGGGTCGTCGAACTCGGCCAGATGGATGCCCTGTGCGGCGGGCCCGACGAGGTGAGGCTGGCCGTCCTCGCCGGGCTGCCGGGGGTCGGCAAGACGGCGCTCGCCTGCCGATGGGCGCAGGAGATGCGCGAGCACTTCCCCGACGGCCTCTTCTACGTCGACTACGCCGCCCTGCGCGACGAGTCCGCCGTGGGCGCCGCCATGGGCCACGCCATGACCTCCCAGGCACTCGCCTCGATCCTGCGGGCGCTGCTGGGCAGCGACGCACACGTCTCCGAACAGTTCGAGGAGCTGAAGCGGCAGTACGAGTTCCACTCCCGCGACCGGCGCATGCTCGTCCTCATCGACAACGTGACCATGGCCGCCCAGGTGCGCGCGCTGATCCCCGCGGGCCGCGGCAGCAGCGTCATGGTCACCAGCCACCACAAGCTCGGCGAGCTCGTCGCGCAGAACGGGGCCCAGCTCGTCGACCTGAAACCCCTCGACGCGGAGGGCGGCCTGAAGCTGCTGACCGACCAGTGCCGAGAGGGCGCGGTCGCGGCCGAACCCGCCGCGGCCGAGCGCCTCGTGGAGCTGTGTGGCGGACTGCCCGTGGCCCTGCGCATCGTGGCGACCCGGCTGGCCACCGGTGACGCGCCGAGCCTGGCGTATCTGGCCCAGGAGCTGGAGGACGAGGCCGAGCGGCTGGAGGGCATCTCGCTGCCCGGCGGCGGCTACTCGCTCTCGGCCGTCCTCGGCCCGTCCTACCGGCTGCTGGCGCCCGGACCGGCCCGGATGTTCCGGCTGCTGGGCTGGCTGCCCACCGGACTGTTCGACGAGTCGGTCGCGGCCGCCGCCACGGGCGTCGACCGGCGCACGGCCAGGCGCCTGCTGCGCGAACTGGCCGCCGCGAGCCTGCTGGAGCTCGACCGGGACGGCCGCTACCGCGTCCACGACCTCGTCCGCCTCTACGCCCGCGAGCGCGCCGAGGCGGAGGAGCGGCCCGCCGAGGAGACCGCCCTCATCGAGCGGGTGACCCGGCACTACCTCGTCCTCGCCGCCTTCGCCGACCGGGCGCAGCGCGCGGACCGGCTGCGCGTCGCCGATCTGACCGAGCTGCTGGAAGGGGCCACCGACCCCTTCTCCGCCCCCGCCGGCCCCACCCCGCTGACCTGGCTCGACACCGAGTGCACCGCGATCCTCGCCGTCCTGCGCGCGGCCGTACGCCACCGCCTGTACGCCCTGGCCTGGCCCCTGGCCGAGGCGTTCACCGTGCTGTTCCTGCACCACCGCTACCTCGGCGCCTGGAAGGAGTCCCTGAGCCTGGGCAGCGAGGCCGCCGCCACGCTCGCCGCCGATCCGGCCACCCCCGCCGACATCGCGACCCAGGCCCTGGCCGGCGAGGCACGTTTGCGCAGCCTGCTCTCGCGCCCGCTCACGGACCTCGGCGAACACGGTCGCGCCCGCACCGAACTGGAGCGGGCCATCGCCCTCGCCGAGCCCACCGACCGGCTGCTGCTGCGCGCCTCCGTCCAGGAGTTCTACGGCCGTCACCTCGACCTCTTCGAACCGGCCCGGGCGGTGGAGACGTACCGCTACTGCCTCGACCTCAACCGCCGCGCCCAGGACCGGCGCGGCGAGGCCCTGGCCCTGCTCTTCCTGGGCTCGGCGCTGGACGCCGAGGGGGAGCACGAGCAGGCCCTCACCCTGCTCGGCCAGGCACGCGCGGACCTGCTGAACCTTCCCGAACCCGACGCGCGGATGGCGGCTCGCGCCCTCCTCGCCCTCGGCCGGGCCCACGCCCACCGCGACGAGTTCGACGAGGCCTTCCACGCCCTGGAAACGGCGGCCGACACGCTCAAGCAGCGGCGCGCGTACAGCTATGAGGCCGATGCGCGGGAGGACCTCGCCGACCTCGCCGAGCGGACGGGCCGCCACCTGGACCGGGTGCGCGAGTGGCTGACCCGCGCCCTCGAGATCCACGAGGCGAACGGCAACCGGCGCGCGGACGACGTGCGCCGGCGGCTGGGGGACCTCAGCTGACGAACGGAGCCGCGGGGCGCGGGCACACTACGACGTCCTCGTCCCGCACCCCGGCGATCCGCAGCGTCAGCTGCGCCTCGCCCGGCGGAAGACCTTGCCGCAGCCGGGCGTAGACGACCGCCGCCGCGAGCCCGGGAGACGTCGCCGGCCCGGTCACCGCCGCCTCGACCACCCGGCCGTCCCGCAGCCCCACCAGATGGCCACCGCCCCGCACCGCGCAGGCCGCCAGCAGACTGCCGGGCAGCCGCGCCAGGGTGTCCCGGATCCAGCGCAGCGCCTCGGCAGCCGATCCGGCGCGGTCGGTCCGCTCGATCACCGAGGCACTCTCCAGCAGCCGGCGGTCGCGTTCCGCCTCCGAGCAGGCGAGATGGGCGAAGCGGTGCGGCGATGCGCCCGGGCCGTCCTCCTCGGCCTCCGGTCCTCCGTGCGCGTACGCCCGCGCCTCGGCCGGATACCGTCGCACCGACACGACCGGACCGGCCGTCTCCTCGCCCACCTCGGTGACGACCAGCCATGAGGTGACGGGCTCGGCGGCCTCTTCCGGCGCGGGAAGCAGCAGGTCCGGCGGGGGAGCCGAGGCGGGTTCGGGAAGATCCAGCAGCTCGTAGACGGCTGTGCGGAGCCGCGCCAGAGCCTGGCCCGAGTCGGCGAACGCCCGCCGCGCCACATGGGCGTACCGCTCGGGGGTGTGGTCGCGTACGACGTCCTCGACCTGAGCCGCCAGATCACCGCCCGGATCCAGCCGCGGGGCCGCGGCGGCCAGATCGTGCGCCGCCGTCCCCGGAACCGCGTCGGCGCCGAACGCACCGAGCAGCACCGGGTGACCGAGGGCGGCACCGTACAGGGTCACCGAGCCGTGGTCGCCGATCACCACGTCCGCCGCGACGAGGGCAGGCCGCCAGGCGTGCAGGGGCGGCATCAGCATCAGGCCCCCGTCGAGCGCCGAGGCCTGGAGCGCGCGGATCTGCCAGGACCCGTGTGCCGACCAGACGTTGGGGTGGACGACGGCCGCGACCCGGTAGACGTCGTGGGGGAGCGCGCCCAGCAGGCGGACCGGCAGATCGGGGTGCCGGCCGAGCAGGGAGGTGGGTCCCCAGGTGGAGCTGACGACGACGAGCCGCCGGCCCCCCGCGACACCGAGGGCCTGCCGGTACGCGTCCCTGCGGGCGCGGGCGGTGAGCAGCTCGTCGTAGCAGGGGTCGCCCAGCAGCAGGGTGCGGCCCGCGGTCTTGGGGTGGGCTGCGAGGAGCTGTTGTTCCTGGTCGGGGTGCGAGACGGCGAGCCAGGCGCGGCCGGACTCCAGCAGGGCGTCGGGGACCAGGCCGGACAGCCGGTCGTGCGGCCCGCGCGCGTCCGGGACGCGCTTTTGGAAGCCAACCCCGTGCGGCAGCACGAGTACCGGGCAGTCGCCCTCCGGTATGTCCACGTTCTCGCTGGCCGTGACGATGAGATCGGCGCGGATCCACGCCAGCTGCTCCCACGGCATGACCCGGCATCCGGACGCCTGGAGGAGATCCCGCACCCCGGCGGCGAACGCGGAGGTGGGGTCGTGGGCGAAGACGACGCTCACCCGTGGGTCGTCGCGCAACAGCGCGGGCAGCACCTCGAGCACGCGTACGGTGGACGTGACGGTACGCGCGGCGACGACGAGCGTCCGCTGGGCGGGGAAGGTGCGCCAGCGGTGGGCGTCGGGGCCTACCGGAACTCGCAGAAAGCTTTCAGCTGTCAGGCTGTTCGCTGTTCGCTGTTCGCTGTTCGCTGTTCGCTGTTCGCTGTTCGCTGTTCGCTGTTCGCGTCGCCTTATCACGTGACAAGTTGGCTGACAACCCTTCAGGACGGCTCGGCTCCGGCGGACCGGTCCACCGTAACCAATCACGACGGGCGAGCCCAGGCTCAGGGTGGGCCGGGCGACGGCACCAGACCGAGTTGCTGGGCCCGCAGCACGGTGCCCAGGCGGTCGCGCGTGCCCAGCTTGCGGTAGATGTTCTCGACGTGCTTGTGCACCGTGCGGACCGAGATGCCGAGGCGGCGGCCGATGGCGTCGGCGGTGAGCGCGTCGGTGAGCAGCAGCAGGACAGTCGTCTCGCGCGGCGTCAGCGCGCAGTCCGCCGCCCGCTCGTCCGGTGCCCCGGCCGGGCCGAGGGCGCGCCGCCACTCCTGCAGCAGCCGCCGCTGCCGCTCGACGGCCGCGAGCAGCGGCTGAGCGCGCTCCGCCATGGCGAGATGGTCGTCGGTGAAGTCCCTACCGGCGCGGTAGACGAGGCACCCGGTGACCGGGGCGGTGCTTTCGGGGAGCGGCACGCCCAGCACGTGGTCCACGTCCAGGGTCTCGCCGAGCAGACGCGCCGTCGGGCTGTCCGGCCAGCCGCGGCCCGCCACCCGCTGGGCGGTGACCGGCCTGCGGTCGGTGCTGCTCGCGTAGTGGTGGGCGAGGGAAAGCCCGCGCGGAGCAGGGCCAGATCCGCTTCCCCGAGCCGCTGCAGCTCGGCCGCGGCAGCGCCCGGCGCCGCGCCGATCGTGCCCGCGCGCTCGGTCCAGTCGTCCGGTTTGTGGATGGCCGCCTCGCCACCGCACAGGTCCACCAGGGCGTCGGCGAGCATCGGCCACAGGCGCGCGGGTTCCCGTTCGTGCAGCGCCGCCACGGCGACCGCCGTCATACGTTCGTAGGCTCTGTCCAGCCCCACCTGTTCCTCTCCGCCTGCTCTTGGTCTCGGTTTGCGTCGCGGCCCGTCCGCCCCGCCCCCGTACGTACTTGTACGCATACCCCCGCGGCCCCCGGCTGCCGCACACTTCAACCCTGCGGCACCGGCCTGCGCGGACCTGTGCCCGACGGGCCGCCGGCACGGGGGAACGGCGGCCCGTCCGGTGTCGTAGCCCTGCGCCTCCCTCCCCCCGACCGGGCCGCTCCCGTCATCCCGACCAGGCCGCGACGCAGAGCGCGCGATCGACCTCCTCGGTGTAGCGGGCGGCCGCCAGCCATGCGCGGGCGAAGCGTTCCGGGTCGGCCGGGAGGAGGCGGCCGAAGACGTCACGGGAGCGCTCCGCCGCGGCCGCGTGCAGTTCCTCCAGTAGGGCGCCCGCGGTCGCCAGCCCGGACCGGTGCAGTCGGCGGGCGTCGGCGCCCGTGTCACCGGGGAAGGACAGCACACGTCTGCCGCCCGAGACCGCTTGCTGGACGCGTCGGCCCAGCAGATGGACGGGAGCCTCCTCGGCGCTCGGTGCCGTCCGCACCGCGGCCGCCGGTGCGGCGGGCAGGTCGGCGCGCTGGAGCCGGTCCAGGCCCATGTCGACCCGCGTGCCGGACAGCGCCGGATGCTCGGTGGCCAGGAGCCGGGCCCGTGGGTGCGGGGCCGGGGTGAGCCGGGCGACGATCCGGAGTCTGGCGCCCCGGGCGGCGGCCAGCAGCCGCAGGTTGTCCCGGTGGGGAAGGGCTGGATGGTCGTGGGCGGTGGTCAGCCGCAGTACGACGTCCTCGCATCCGGCGAGCAGACAGTCACCCGCCGCCTCCGCGGCCGTACCGAGCAGGGTGACCTCCAGGAACAGCAGGTCGTGGCCGCCGTTCAGCGCGCGGGTGAGCTGCTCGGCCACCGGGGCCGTCCAGAGCCGGTCCAGCGGCTCCTCGCGCCAGCCGGCACCCGACGCCCCGACCGCCCGCACTCCGGCGCCCGCCCCGAGCCGCCCGGTGGGGGACACGGTGGCCCCCGACACCGCGAGTCCCGCACGGGACAGCTCCCGGTGGGTCAGGGCCGTATCGCCGAGCCGGACCGCACGGTCGGCCGCGCCCACCGCCCTCCCGGCACCGCCCGGAGCCACATCGGACACCTGGTACAGCCGGCCGTCGGCGTCGGCGGTCCAGGTGACGGCGCCCGCGTAGCCGCTCGCGGTGAGCACCGGCTCGGAGAAGAGGCCGTACAGCCGCAGCGAGCCGTCCGGGCGGTACGGCTGCCGTGCGGTGCCGCGCAGCGCGGCCAGTTCCGCGCCGGTGGCGTGCGGGACGCGGTGGGCCACGGACAGGACGTCACGCAGGCCGGCGGCCAGGTCCGCCAGGCGGTAGGAGGGGTCGGCCGCGCGGGCCGCGCGCAGCGCGGTGACCACGGAGACGGCCGAGGCGGCGGCCCGGTGCAGGCCCGCGAGCCGTGCCGTGTGCGCGGCCCGCAGCAACTCCGCCTGGAGCACCGCGCCCGCCCCGTCCGTACCGGCCTCGAGTACGGCGGCCGCGGCCGAGCGGAGCGCGCGGGCGGCGGAGCACTGCCGGGCGCCGGCCGTCTCCGCCTGGACCAACGCCTCTGCGACGCCCGCGGTTTCCGGCTGGACCACCTCCTGCGCGGCGCCGGTCACCTTCGGCTCCGTCACCTCCTTCGCGCGGCCGGTCGCCTTCGGCTCGGCCACGTCCTTCGCGCCGCCGGTCACCTTCGGCTCGCCCAACTCCTCCGCGCGGCCGGACGTTTCCGGTCCGGTCACCGCCTCCCCGGTGGCGGGCGGCTCTCCCGAACTGCCCTCATGTGCCGGGGAGCCGGTGTCCTCGGCGATCGGGGCCGCCGAGGCGGCCGCGGCGCGGTGGAGGCAGTCCGGGGCCAGCAGACAGCCGCAGCGGATGGCGTCCGGGCTGGTCACCGTGCCGTTCGGGGCGTGCAGTTCGAGATCGGTGTCGTCGTCGACGAAGATGCGCACCGTGTCGCCGTCGCGGACGGCCGGCCGGTCCGCCAGCTTGGCGATGCCCGCGTCGAGTCGCTTGCGCAGCCGGGGTGAGAGCGCCGCGACGAGTTCGGCGGTCACGGCCGGAGCGACCGGCGGCAGATCCTGGCTCATGCGATCTTCTCCCCTACCCAGCGGGCCAGTTCGAGCGGACTGAGAGCGGCCACCGGCATGCCCGCTGACACCAACTGCCCTGCCACCCCGGTCGAGTAGCGGGGGCGGCCCGCGTCGTCGAGGCTCGCGCAGCCCAGCACATGGCAGCCGGCGCCGACCAGGGCGCGGACCTCGGCGAGCAGTCCGCCGACCGGGTAGCCCTCCTCGAAGTCGCTGACCACCACGACCAGCGTGCGTGAGGGCACCGTGACCAGTTCGCGCGCGTGCCGCAGTCCGGCGGCGATGTGGGTGCCGCCGCCGACCCTGACCTCCAGCAGGAGGGAGAGCGGGTCCTCGACGTGGTCGGTCAGGTCGATCACCTCGGTGGAGAACGCCAGGAAGTGCGTGGACAGCGTGGGTACCCCCGCCAGCACCGAGGCCGTGAGCGCCGCCCAGATCGTGGACGCCTCCATGGACCCCGACACGTCGGTGACCAGGATCAGCCGCCAGTCGGCCGAGCGCCGGGCGCGACTGCGGAACACCGGCCGCTCGGGTACGACCCGCACCGAGCCGTCCGGCATGCGGCGAGCCGTGGCCAGGTTCGCCCGCAGGGTGCGGGCCAGGTCCAGGCCACCGCCGGGGCGGCGGCTGGGGCGCGGCAGGGCGGTGCCGTGCAACGCGGGGCGCAGCCGGGTCGCCAACTGCCGGGTCAGCGCGTCCACCAGGCGCCGGACCAGCGGGCGCAGCGCGGCCAGCCGAGCCTCCGGCAGGCCGCCGGCGTGCCGCAGCACCGAGCGCAGCAGGTCGACGGAGGGCCGTACGGTGTCCGGGTCCAGTTCCGGGAACACATCCCGGCGGCCGGCGGCGGCAGCCGCGGCCAGCACCTCCTCCCGGATCCCGGGGCCGAACAGGGCCGCCAGCTCCTCGGACCACTCCCGAACCCCGGGATACGGCGCCGCACGACCGCCACCGGCCCCACCACCCGGGCCCGAGAGATCTCCACGGCTCCCCTCACCGCGTCCACTGCCGTACAACTCGTCCAAAGCGGTGGCCAAGGGCCGGGCGGCGGCGGACAGTTGGCCACTTCTGCGGCCCAGCAGCAGCCGCCACCGGTCGGCCGGGGTGAGCTGATGCTGACGGCCCGATGGGGAGACGGCGGGCGTGCCGGTGCCGTGGGCCGGGGCGGAGGACGCGGCGTCGTCGGGGGTGTCGAGGGGCGCCGGGGTCGCGGTGCCGTCGGCGTTCGGCGCGACGGTTGCCCTGGTGGGCCGGTGAGGTGGCAGGAGGTCCAGGGCGGCCAGCGTCTCGCGGGCCGCGAGGTCGGCGCCGGTCCACAGGGCGAGAGCCGCGGGGTCCACGCCGCCGGTGTCGTCCGGACGCTCCCCGTCCAGGCGCTGTTCGACAGCGGCCAGCAGCCGGTCGCGGGCGGCCGGGCTGAGCGTGTCGAAGCCGCCGCGCAGCGCCGGAAGCCGGTCGACGAAGTCCCGGTCGGACAGCTCCGCGATCCGGTTCAGCAGAGGTTCCAGCGCGGGTGCCGCCGACTCCAGCAGGGGTCCGGCCGCACTCAGGAGACCCGTCAGGCGTGCGGTGAGCACCGCCCGGGACCCGGCGTCGCAGGCACCGTCCACCCAGGAGGCCACCCGATCACCGAACGCCCCGGCCTCCTCCTGCCCCAGCAGCACGCGTACGGCTCCGGCGGCGCCCCGCATCAGCGGGGAACCGTCGGCCGCCAGCCGGGCGAGCGCGTCGGTGAGCCGTATCCCGCCCAGCGCGTCGGCGCGATGGGCGAGTTCCAGCAGGGCGTGTGCGTCGGCCGGGTCCTCGGAGCCGGTGAGCCCGTCGACCTGGCGCACCGCGGCGGCGGTCAGCAGTTCGGCGACGGCCGCCGCGCGCGCCGTACGTTCCCCGTCGCTGCCGAGTCCGGCGATGTGACCCGCCCGCAGCCGGTCCAACAGAGCAAGCCCCGCGAGGAGTTCCGGCAGTGTGCCGGAGGCCGGCAGCACCTCGGCGGTCCCGGCCAGCCGCTCCTCGGCGAGCCCGGGCAGTCCGCACTCCGCCGCCTGTTCCAGCCCCCGCAGGGCCTGCGCCGCCGTGGGGCCGCCCTCGTCCCGCTCCGCGCGGAGGCGTTCGCGCAGCACACCCTCGGCGGCCTGCGCCGGCGTGACCCCCCGCACGCCGGCCGCGGTCAGCATGGCCGCCGTCGCCGGAGTCCAGCGCACCTCCCAGCGCGAGGTGAGTGCGTCAGCGCCACCCGTGCCGACGACAGCCTTGGGCTCGCCGTACGGCACCGCACACACGGCAAGGCGCCGCAGCAGGAGTTCACGGCGGCGGTCCAGCTCCGAGCGGAGCGGGTCCAGACGCAGGTCCCGCGCGGCGCGCCGGCTCGAGTCCGCCGGGCCCGGCAGCCCCAGCTCGGCGAGTTCCGCCTCGACCGCCGGGGCGAGCCCGCTGCGCGGCGCGTCCGGGGTCGGGCGGCCGGTGCGCGTCCCGACGAGCACCTTCTCCATCGCCCGGGCCACGGCCCGCCCACGCCCGTACGGCTCCCCCTGCGCGAGCACCGTCTGCACCGCCTCGACCAGCTCGCCCCGACCCGCCGCGGGCAGCCCCCGCAGCCGGGCGAGATCACCGGCCAGGCGTGTGATCTCCCGTGCGTCGGCGGGCCCGGACGGATGGCCCAGCGCCCGCAGCTCGGCACACACCCGCACGGCGGCCCGCGTCAACGCGTCCTCCAGCGCTGCCGGTTCACCGGCCGCGGCCAGCACCATGTGCTGCCACTCCGGGTCACGGATGCCGGCCGGGTAGCCGGAGCGTTCGTCGAGCAGGGCGTAGCTGTAAGGGATGAGGGAGGTCGTCCAGGCCGGGACAGGGGCCTGGCCTTTCCCGGAAGCGGGGGACGCCACCGGGCCGGCGGTGTCGTCGGCGGCCGGCGTCAGGAACGCCGGGGCGTGAAAGGCGCCGACGAGCACCGCGGCTCGCTCGCCGTTCGCCGTGGCCGCGGCGAATTGCGACCGCATCCACCGCTCGCGCCGCAGATCCAGCTCCGGCACCCCGCCCGACGCCGCCGCCTCCTCCCGCAGCGCCCAGCCCGTCAGCAGCGCGGCCCGCCGCAGCGCCTCCGGCGGCGAACCGGGAGCGGCGGCCTCGACCAGCCGGTCCCACAGATCGTCACCGGGGCGGCCGGTGAGTCGAGAACGCAGCACCGAGGTGAGCCCGGCCACGGCAGAAACCTCGACTTGCCCGTCGGCTTTCCCCGGCTGGGCGCCGGGAGTTCCGCGCTGCTGGGCCGTCTGCGGTGCCGGGGCGCCGGGTGTGCCGGCCTCGCCTTCCTGGGCCGCCGGACCAGTGGGCGTTCCGGTCTCCCGACCTGCGCCTGCTTGCCCGCTGCACTTTGGTGCTGAGGCGTGGGGCGATGGCGCCACCACCCTGACTTCCCCGCCGACCCCGCACGCGGGGGCTTGGGCTGATCGCTCCGTTCCCGGCTTCCCCTCGTCCCCTGGGGCCGGGGCCGGGGCGGGGGCCGGGACCTGGGGCGATCCCGTCCCCCCTGCCTTCGCGGCCGGCTCCCGAGCCTCGGCCTCCCCCTCCGGGCCGGCCTCTCCCGCCCACGCCCGGTCCGCCAGCGGCAGATCGCACGCGATCACCGGTACCCCGTGCCGCGCGGCCCAGCGCACGGCGGCCAGCTCCGGCGAGAAGTCGGCGAAGGGATAGAACGCCGGGCCCCCCGCCCCACCCTCGGGCGCGGCGGCGAGGGCGACCGGGGCGCTGGTCTCCTCGTGGGCGAGCCACGGCAGCCAGTCCTGCATCTCGGCGGGTAGCTCGACCAGCAGCACGTCCGGCTCGGCCGCGTCCAGCAGCGCCGGTACGGCAGCGGCGAGGGAGGGCGCATGGTGCCGTACGCCGATGAGGTAGGGCACCGACGGGCCGGTCAGGGCCGCAACGGCAGCTTCGGGATCGGCCAGGACCGCGGAGTCTGCGTCGGAGCCGGCGGGGACCGGGGAGCCCGCGTCGGGATCGGCGAGGACCGCGCAACCCGCGTCGGTAGGGGCGGGAACCGCAGGGCCTGCGGCGGCACCGGGGTCGGTCGCGGCCGACGTGTGGAGTGGAGAGGCAGGGGACACGGCCGTCAGCCCTCCAGGACCGTGCGCAGGTCCCACAGCGTGCGCCAGGTGGCCGAGCCCTGTTCGGCGCGGCGCCGGACCGGGCCGTCCCAGTAGCCGCGCAGCCGCGCCGCGTCCGCCGGGTCGTCCTTGCGTACGACACCCAGGAGATGGCCGGGCAGCAGCCCGAGGACGTCCCGGTCGCCCGGGAAGTACGCCGCGGCCAGCCCCAGCGCGCCCGCCACGGACACCGCCTCCGCCGTGCTCATCACCGTGGACGGCCGCTCCACCTCCCAGCCCTCCGCCGACCGGCCCTCCCGCAGATCACGGAAGACGGTGACCAGGGCCTCCAGGACGGCGTCATCGACCTGGAAGGGCGCGCCCGCCCGTTCCACCGACGCCCTGGCTTGACCGCGCACCAGCGCCGTCTCGGCGTCGAGATCCGAAATGGGGCCCACCGTCTCGAAGTTGAAGCGCCGCTTGAGCGCGGCCGACATCTCCGAGACACCCTTGTCCCGCAGGTTGGCGGTGGCGATGAGGTTGAAACCCGGCGCCGCGTGCGCCAACGCGTCCGCTCCGCCCGCCAGTTCGGGTATGGCGATGCGCCGCTCCGACAGCAACGACACCAGGGAGTCCTGCACTTCGGGCAGACAGCGGGTGACCTCCTCGACCCGGGCGATCGCACCCCGGGTCATCGCGGTGAGCACGGGCGACGGAACGAGCGCTTGCCGGCTCGGCCCCTGCGCCAGCAACAGGGCGTAGTTCCAGCCGTACTTGAGCTGATCCTCGGTCGTACCGGCCGTCCCCTGCACGACCAGCCCGCTGGTGCCGCACACCGCGGCCGACAGCAGCTCCGAGAGCATGGACTTGGCGGTGCCGGGCTCGCCGACGAGCAGCAGGCCCCGCTCTCCGGCGAGCGTGACGACACACCGCTCGACCAGCGCGCGGTCGCCGACGAACTTGCCGCTGATCTCCAGCCGGCGCGGCACGCCGTCCGGTGCCTCCGCTTCATCGGGCACCCGCAGCGCCCGGCCGCCGCTGCCCATGACAAATGTGACGACGGCCCGGGGTGTGAGCCGCCAGGCGGTCGGCCGCGGACCGGGGTCATGGGCGGCGAGGAAGGCCAGCTCGACGGCGTACCGGTCCTCGGGCGGGACGATCTGACGGGTCGCGTCGGGCGCGAGGGCGGTGGTCATCGGCGGGAGTCCTTCGCGACGGTGCGGACGGAGGTCGGGGCGAGGGCGCGAGCAGAGCCCGGCTGTGCGGCGCAGGCAGGGATCGGTGGGGCGGCGCAGGCAGGGATCGGCCGTGCGGCGCAGGCAAAGATCGGTGGGGCGGCGCAGGCACGGGTCGGCCGGGTGGGGCGCGCGGCGGTCGGTCGGGTGGGGCGGACAGCGGTCGGTGGGGCGGTATGGACAGGGGTCGGCTGGGAGGCGTGGACAGGGGTCGGCCAGGCGGGGCGCGCAGGGGTCGGTGGGGCGGTGTGGACAGGGGTCGGCCAGGCGGGGCGCACAGGGGTCGGCCAGGCGGGGCGCACAGGGGTCGGTCGGGCGGGGCGCGTAGGGGTCGGCCAGGCGGGGTGCGCAGGGGTCGGTCGGGAGGCGTGGACCGGAGTCGGTCGGGCGGGGCGGACAGGAGTCGGCCGTGTGGGGCCAACAGCGGTCCGCGAGGCTGGCGCCGCGCCGACCGATGGCATCCGGGCTATCGTCACGCGGGCCGTTGTCATCCGGGCCGACGCGCTTCGGGCCGGTGTCACCCCGGCCGCGGCGATCAAGGCCGGCGTCGCCAAGTCGTACGCCGACGCTGTGGAGCCCAGTGCGGTGGACGTCATCGGCGCCGCCCCCGTCGGCTCGCGCGGGTGGTCAGTTGCTCGTACGCCGGTGCGTCGCCTGTGCGGACGCGGTTCCAGGCGCGCTGGAACAGCTCCGGTACCGGGACCAGCGGTATCGCGCGCTGGTGGCCCGGAATCGGATACAGACCCTCCTTCCAGGTCTCCACCGGCAGCGCGGGCGACTTCAGGTCGCGCCAGCCGCACGGCAGGAACAGGGAACGGCCGGCGCGCGGCCGCTTGGCCTCCACCACCAGGTCCGTGGCGGTCAGTTCGGCGCGGGCCTTCTTCAGGCGCGCGGGTTTCCAGCCGGTCCAGCGGGCGCAGTTGCGGTCCGTCGGATCCGGCAGGGCCAGCAGCTGGAGGTAGAGCGTGGCCGCGTCCTCGCTCAGGTCGTGCGCGGCGGCCACCTCGGTGACGAGCGCCGGCACGCTGACGCCCGGGTCCTGGGCGTACCCCGTGAATCCCTCGGTGCCGGCCGCGACCGCGCGCCCCAACTCCTCCCCGAGAAGGGTGCGGAGCGTGCGCAGGCCGTGGCCGCGCTGGGCTCCCACGAGGCCTTCCAGCAGCCCGAACACCGCGTCGTCGGGCCCGCTGAGGCCGGCCGGACGGACCAGGACCGTCTCGGTGTCCTGGTACCAGGGGCGCAGGGTGAGCGCCTCGCCGACCCGGGTCGTGCCGTACGCGTCGGCACCGCCGGTCGCGGGCAGTCCGTACGCCTTGCGCAGCTCCACGGCGGTGGGGCTGCCCTTCTCCGTCCACTCCACGTCCAGATCGAGCGTCAGTTCCGGGTCGGACATCCGGCGGCGCATCGCGGCGAGCCCCTCGGGCAGCGCGGCACGCAGCGGGTTGCCGTACGGCAGGACGTAGGCCAGTGCGGACAGCGCGCCCACGGCCCCTGTCAGGTCGTAGCCGTTCGGGATCGCCTGTGGGTCCTCCGGGACGAGGTTGCCGTCCTTGTCCGGACGCAGGACCGTGGTGCGGCTCAGCCACGGTGTGCGGGACGGGTTGAGCACGTCCTCGGCACCGGAGGCGCCCATCCCGGACAGTTCGGCACCCAGTTCCTCCGGCAGCCGGACCAGCGAGCCGAACTGCTCGGCCCACACCCGGCCCGCGGCCTGAGTGTCCGGTCCGGTCGTCCACAGCGCCGCCGGGTCCTCCGGCAGGAGCGCGCCCATGAGGGCCGAAACCGGCTTCATGCCCAGCCCTTGCAGCCGTGCGGCGCCGAACTCCCGCTGCCGGGACTTCAGCCCCATGGTGGCGATGCCCTCGGCTTCGGGGTTCTGCGGCAGCCCGGCGAGGAGCACGGTGGACTGCAGCGGGCCCAGCGCGCCGCCGGTCGCCGCCACCAGCGCCTCCGGCGCCGAGGGCTGCCAGGGCGCGGCGCCCTTGTCACGGATGAGACGGATGACGCAGGTCAGATCCTCGGCGGAGATCGTCGGGGCGTACCGGGTCTCCTGCTCCAGGGTGAAGTGCGCGATCCGGCCGAACGCCCCGGACGGATCGTGGTCCAGCGCCAGCCACTTGACCCGCTCCCGCTGGGTGTCGACACCCTGGGAGCCGAGGATCACCACCGTGCGCCCGGCCCGGCGCAGCACCTGCCCGGTGCGCTGCTGCTCCTGCTCCTGCGGTTCGCTCAGCACGATCTCCCGCAGCATGCCGCCGGCCGAGACGAGCGGCCCCTCGGCGAGCGCCTCGGCCAGCAACAGCAGCGGCTCCCGCTGGGCGTCGGTCAAGGCGGGCGAGGCCGCCCGGTACAGCAGGGCTCGCAGGGCCCCCAGGACGGGCGGCCACACCATGCCGATCGCCGGGACGGTGTACTCCTCACTGGTCCAGCCGTCCGTGAGGGCGCCGATGCGGGCCAGGCCGGGCAGCGGCTTGCCGTCGGCGGGCTTGCCGGACAGCACATGGTTCACCGCGCGGGCCTGGCGGAGCACGCTCCACCCCCCGCGGTACCACCAGCCGTTCAGCCCGACCACTCCGGCCAGGGCGTCGTACAGGGTGCGGTCGTCGCCGTGTACGGGGCTGTAGTCGGCGAACATGCCCTCGGTCCGGTTGCGCGGCTGTCGCGGCCTCTCCTTCGGGGGAGTCGCGAACGTGGTGGCCGAGTCGGTGATGCGCAACGCCGATCGGACCAGCGCGGCGACGCCGATGAGCAGCCGTTCGTCGGTCACGTCCGCAAGGAGGTGCGCGACGGCCTCCAGGGCGACGGCGTCCGCGGTCGGCACGGCGGCCTTGGCCGTCTCGTCCGAACCGGCCGCCGTCAGCGCTTCCTGACGGATCGTCAACGCCTCGGACGTCAGGCGCAGCAGCTGCGCGGCCTGCTCGTCGGACAGGGCGCGCAGCACCGCCGAGCCCTGTTCGTCGCGCGGACGCAGCGCGTGCCAGAAGGGCAGCGGGGGCACGAGCCGGGTGCCGGCGGCGTATTCACCGCCCCGGTCGTTCGGCGTGAGCCGTCCCAGCAGGCCGGTGTCCGAGGTGTCCTCGCCCGCGTACAGCCCGATCGCGCCGCCCATCCTGTGATCGCCCAGCCGGGCGACGACCGGCTCGGCACCGCCGGGCAGCCGCAACGCACCGAGGGGAACGCCCGCCCGGTGGCCCTGGCCCACCGCGATCGACACGGTCCGTCCGTCCGGCGTTCCCGCCGTGCGGCACTGCTGGTCGCCCTCGCCCTCCTTGCGCACCCAGCGGCCCAGTACCGTGCCGTCGGTGCCGAACGGGCTGTGCTCCAGGCCCGGTTGCAGCGGCAGGACCTCGCACAGGCCGGGCAGCAGCTCGGCGTCCTCACGGACGGCCGAGCGGAGCAGCGCGGGCAGGGAAGCGCGGCCGTGCGTCCCGGTGGCCGGGTCGTACTCCAACCACACCGTCCGGCGGCCCTGCCGGCCCTGGCGCCACAGGGTGGTGCCATCGCCGATGACCGCGCGACACGGCGGCAGGTCCGTGTCGCCCGCGTGCAGGGTGCGGCCACCCGTGGCCCGTCCGTCGCCGGCCAGGGGGATCGAGGGGACGACCGCCTCCTGACCGGACCACCAGGTGGGCAGCTGCTCGCCGCCGAGCTCGAACACCTCGGCGGGCCGGGCCGACCAGTAGCCGTACTGCTTGCCGCCGTGCCGCCACATCACGAGCAGTTCCCCGTCCACGTACCGGAAGCGGGGGCGCTGCCAGCGGTCCAGGTCATGGGGCAGCCGCAGGTCGTGGTCGAGCAGGATCCGCTCCGGGCCCACGACGACCGCCTTCTGGCCGCGGCAGAGGATCAGCGCGGGCCAGGCCTCGTGAACCGTCAGCGAGTTGTCCGCGTCCTTCCTGGTCTGGCCGTCGAGCAGCGTCAGCGCCTCGTCGAGAGCGGGCCAGCCGAGCTCGTCGAGGAGGCCGGCCCGCAGGGTACGGCCGAGCAGTGGCGCCACCTCGCGGGCGGCGACCCGGGCCGCCGTGTCCGGTGCGACCTCGGCGGCGATCACCCGGAAGGGGCGCAGCCGGTCGAGCGCCGCACGGGCGCCGGGCAGACCCGCCGCGCGCGTGAAGTCGTCGGCGGCCTCGTCCAGCCACTCCCGCAGCACCTCGGAGAGGACAGGATGGGCGGCGATCGACTTCAGCAGCTCGCCGCTGCGCTGATGGCTGCCGGCCTTGCCCACGGCCTGGTGCAGCAGACGCCGCAGCCGCGGGTCGGCCGCGACCGCCGCCAGATCACGCCGGCCCGCGCGGGTGTCCAGCAGCCACTCGGGCAGCGGCAGATACACGGGGACGTCGGCGCCCGGCAGCGTCAGCGGGACGCGCTCGGCCGCGCACAGATCCAGCAGATCGAGGTCGGCGCCGGCATGCCAGCGGCCGGTGCACAGGTCCACCGGGCGGCCGGCGGCCCGCAGCAGCGGGGCCATGCGCTTGACCAGCGCGAGCGTGGCCGGGCAGCGGAGGGAGTACGAGCCGCCGTGCTTGCGGAAGGACGCCCAGCGGGTCAGCCAGTCCGCCGGATCGGCGCCGTGCTCGGCCGCCGCCGACTCGTCCGTCAGCAGCCGGTCGGCCCCGGTCTCCGCGAGCAGGGCCAGCCAGAACTCATCGTCCTCGGTGTCCCGGCCGAGACCGGCGGGCATGATCTCCAGCAGCCGGAGGCGGATCTCCGACCGTTCCGCGGTGAGGACAGTGAGTACGGATCGGTACGCGGTCCAGAAGGACCGGGGCGCGCGGACCGCGGCGGGGGAGGCGATCAGGTCGGCGACCAGCGCGCACTCCTCGGTAACCCGAGGCAGGCCCGCCGCCTTGATCAGTCCGCGCGCGTCCTGCGGCAGCGAGGCGTACGGCGGCATCCCGGCCGCACAGCGTTCCACGATCAACTGACGGAACTGCGACCAGGCCGCGGCCGGTTCGAGCCGCCCGGAGAGGTCCCGCACATGCTCCTTGAGGGCCTTCACGGTCAGCGCACCGGCGAAGGCGAACTCCAGGAAGACCGCGCGCTGCCGCTCTTCGTCGACCTCGAGCGCGTGCACCCGCTCGGCCTCGCGGGCCTTGCCGAAGAACGCGGCGGCGTAGGTGGTGTTCTCGTGCTCCAGGAAGACCCGCGCGGCCTGTTCGTAGAACGTCGGCAGGAAGTGCGGCACGGCCCGGCCCAGCCGCTCGCCCAGCGCCTCGAATCCCTCCTTGGCCGCGCCCGGGCGGGACTTGGCCTGCCGGGCCAGCCGCTCGACGTCCTTCACCAGAGCGAGCGCGTGATGCCCGTTGGCCGGGTCGTTGACCAGCGCCCAGGCCGGGAAGCCCAACGTCTCGCGGCGCACCTGCCCGGCCTCCGGCGCCTCCGGCTCCCGGGCGAGGCCCAGGAACTCCAGCGCCAGGTCCTCCGCCTCGCCCAGCGTGCCCGGCACCAGCCGGACCACCTGCCGGCCGTCGAGGGCCGGATGCGTGTACGTGCGCACGGTGAGGGTGTCGGCGTCCTCGCGCGCGGTGCTGCCCGGGGGCAGGACGGCGCCGGCGTCCAGCAGCGCGGTCAGCGTGGTCTCGTCGTACGTCATGCCGCCCGCTCCTCGTCCTCGATGTCCCGCCCCGCGTACAGCGCGGCCGCCATGCGCATCCCCTCCGACCAGGCCACCGGCCCGATCTGACCGAGCCTCAGCACCCGCCCGGCGGGGTCGGACCAGACCAGCGGGCCGGTCTCGGTCTCCATGTAGCCGTCGTAGTCGCCGACCCACACGCGGGCCTCGGTACCGCGACCGTCCTCCAGGACCGGGCACACGGCATATCCGCCCCGCACCCGGTACCCGAGCTGGGCCGCCCGGCCGTGCAGAAAGCGCAGCTCCTTGAACGAGCCGCCGGCGTACTCCTCGACCTGGGTCGCGTCGGCATCGAGCGCGGCCGGGCGGCGCCAGACCTCGCGGAAGAGCTGCTGCGCGCCCTGCTGCACGCCCAGCTCGACGGCGAACTCCCGCAGCTCCTCCAGGTCGTCGAGGAGGACCGGATGCGGAATGCGGACGAGGTCGGGGGCGATGCGGACGGTGTCGCCGTCGAGGTCGACCAGGCCCAGGCCGCGCTCGGGACCGGCGTCCCGCAGGAAGCCGGCGACCCGCCCGTCGGCACCGGTGACGACGAGGTCGCGCAGCGCGGCCCGCCAGGCCGGGTCGGGCCACACGCGCGTGACGACGGCGAGCGGCACCGGCAGCGAGCGGACCATCCACCGCTCGGCCGTGGCCAGGCACTGCCGCTCATGCCGCTCCAGCCACTCGACCAGCTGCCTGAGGCCCACGACCGCCGGATCGTCGGCGATCTTCGGTGGCACCGACTTCAGCCGCCGCCCGGAGGCGTTGCGGCACACCACCTTCCCGTCGTCGAGGGTGACCTCGTAGTCACCGGCCGACACCCACCCCATACGTGCCTCCCGCACCCGCAATCGATCAAGTGACGGGAACTGTAGGGCAGGCCACTGACAACGCCCTCCGGAGGCCGGAGGGCGTTGTGGAAAAACGGTTTTTGGAGGGAAAAGGGGAGGATCAGTCGCGCCCGGCGGCGCGCTCCTGCTTCTCCTTCTTCAGGTTCTTGATCCGCGCGGTCTCCTTGCGGACCTCCGCCTGCGTGGCCCGCTCCTTCTCCAGCCACTCGGGCCGCTCCTGCTTGAGCGCCTCGATCTGCTCCGTGGTCAGCGGTTCGGTGACCCCGCCGCGCGCGAGGCCGGCGATGGACACGCCGAGCTTCGCGGCGACCACCGGGCGCGGGTGGGGGCCGGTGCGCCGCAGCTCGCTCAGCCACTCCGGCGGGTTCGCCTGCAGCTCGTTCAGCTCGGCGCGCGTGACGACGCCCTCCTGGAACGAGGCGGGGGTGGCGGGGAGGTACACACCCAGCTTCTTCGCCGCGGTCGCGGGCTTCATCGTCTGGGTGCTCTGCTGCGAACTCATGACGTCAAGGGTATCGGCCGCGTGCCCGGCCGCCGACCACGGCCGGTGACGGAGGGCAGGCCACGGCCGGTAACCTGGCCTGGTGACAGGCTCGGAGGAATCAACGTCGTTCCGGCTCGCGTACGTACCCGGAGTGACGCCCGCCAAATGGGTGAGCATCTGGAAGGAGCGGCTGCCGGACATCGCGCTCACCCTCGTCCAGGTCCCCGCCGCCGAGGCAGCCGACGTGCTGCGCGCGGGTGAGGCCGACGCGGGTCTCGTACGGCTCCCTGTGGACCGTGCGTTCTTCAGCGCCATCCCCCTCTACACCGAGACCACGGTGGTCGTCGTCCCCAAGGATCACCTGATCACGGCCGCGGACGAGGTGACCCTCGCCGATCTCGCCGACGAGGTGCTCTTCCACCCCCTGGACGACGTCTTCGACTGGGACAGCCCGCCGGGCGAACCCGCCTTTGAGCGACCCGCGACGACCCCGGACGCGATCGAGCTGGTGGCCGCGAACGTGGGCCTCCTGGTCGTCCCGCAGTCCCTGGCCCGCCTCTACCACCGCAAGGACCTCACCTACCGCACGGTCACCGACGCGCCCCAGTCGAGCGTCGCCCTGTCCTGGCCGGAGGAGGCCACCACGGACCTGGTGGAGGACTTCATCGGCATCGTCCGGGGCCGCACCGTCAACAGCACCCGGGGCCGTACGAAGTCTGCGGCCGCGCCACCGGACGACCAGAAGCGGAAGCGTTCCGAACCGGCCGGCACCCGCCAGAAGCCGGCGCCGAAGCCGGCGGGCCGCAACCCACGCGCCCGCGCGGCGGGAACCAAGCAGACCCCCAAGCGGGGCAAGCCGCGCCGGAGGTCGTGAGGGCTGGGCGGCGGCTTCCGCCGCGCCGGTTGCGCGAGACCGACGACGCCTTGCGGCATGGGTCGAGGCGGCTCGCGCCCCGCAGGGCCGTGGCAGGCGCGGATTCGGCGTGCCGGCTCCCCGCATTGCCGGATTGCCGGGCGCGCGGTGCGGCGCTCCCGCTGGGCCGCTCCGGCGGCGCCGGCGGCGCGATTCCTGACAGCGCAGTCGGCGCTCACCGATGGTGCCGACGGCGCGCTCATCGATGGTGCCGACGGCGCGATGCCCGGCGGTATCGCTCGGCGGGGTCTACTGCGCCTCGTGCCGGTGCGGCGCCGGTCCACCGCGCATCTGTCCAGCGGACCCTTCCGCCGCTCCGCCACGCAGCGGGGGCGAGCCGCCCCTGCCGATGCCCTGCGCTTCGCGCCGCGCGCCCCCGCACACCGCCCGGTGCGCCGTGCGACCGATGCCGGGCCGCGAGCGCCCGCTACACCTTCTGCCGCGCCGCCTCCCTCTTCTGCTCCGGCTCGGGACGGACCCGGCGTTCCCGCAGGTCGGCGAAGGCCAGGACCAGGGCCAGCAGGATGATGCCGACGGACGTGAGCAGGCCGTACTGGAGCGCGGTGGCCGGTTTGGCATGGTTGGCCAGCTGGGCGAAGTACACCGAGCCCACCACGGCGACACCGGCGGCAGAGCCGATGCGTTGCGCGGTCTGCAGTACCCCGCCCGCCGCCCCGCCCCGCCGCACGGGCACGAGGGACAGGGTGAGGGTGGTGTTGGGGGAGATGGTCAGGCCGGAGCCGAGGCCGGCGACGAGCAGCGGGAGCGCGGCCGCCCAGGCCACACCCCGCCCCGGTACCCAGTGCACGGCCGCGACGACGCCGAGCATGCCCACGGCCACCGTGCAGAGCCCGGCGATGACCAGCTTGCGTCCGAAGCGCACCACCAGGCGGCCGCCCACCGCGGCACCCGCTGCCGAGCCCGCCGCGAAGGGCATGGACGACAGGCCCGCCGCCAGTGCGCCGTAGCCCATGCCGTTCTGCAGGAACAGCGTGTAGACGAAGAACAGCGTCGTGAAGCCACCGAAGTACACCAGGCTCAGCAGCACGCCCAGCGAGAAGGAACGCAACGAGAAGAGCCGCAGGTCGACCAGCGGGGCCCGGTCGTGCCGCCCCTGGCGCCGCTCCCACGTCCAGAACGAGGTCAGCAGACCGGCGCCGATCGGGAGCAGGGCCCACTTCAGCCGCCCGTGCCACTGCTGTTCCTGCACCAAGGGCAGCATCAGGCAGAGCACACCCGAGCCGAGCAGCAGGACGCCCGGTACGTCGAAGCCCTCGCGCCTGCCCGGCGAGCCGGGGGAGCGGGGCAGCAGCCGCAGCGCCGCGCAGAAGACGGCCACCCCGATGGGCAGGTTGACGTAGAACACCCAGCGCCAGCCGTCGGGACCGCCGGCCGCCTGGATGAGCAGGCCGCCCGCGAGGGGCCCGACGGCCGTGGAGATGCCGATGGTGCTGCCCATCAGGCCGAACGCGCGGGCCCGTTCGGCGCCCTGGAACATCTGCTGGATGAGCGCCGAGGTCTGCGGCGCGATCAGGCCTGCCGACGCTCCCTGGACCAGCCGGAACAGCACCAGCCAGGCGGCACCGGTGGACAGCCCGCAGGCCAACGAGGCGAGCGTGAACAGCGCGAGCCCGGTCAGGAAGGTCTGGCGCCGCCCGCGCATGTCACCGAGCCGTCCCGCCGGGACCAGGGTCAGACCGAGGGTGAGGGCGTAGCCGGACATCACCCAGGACAGCTCGGCCGTGCTGGCGCGCAGTCCGCGCTCCACCGAGGGCAGTGCCACGTTCACGATCGACGTGTCCAGCAAGGTCATGAAGGCCGCGGTCAGACAGACGGCGAGCGCTTTCCACCGCTGGTCGTGCTGGGCCGGCCCGGCCCGCTCTGTGGTCATGGGATCACGCTAGGCAGCCACCGCGCCCCGCGCACGGCAGGAGCACCTCCCGGCCGAACGGGACGCCCTCACGCCTGGTGCGGGCGTTGCTCAGGGGATCCGGGCCGTGGCCCGGAGCCACGCGTACGCCGACTGCGCCGTGAACTCCGCCTGGCCGCCGCGCAGCAGCAACGTCGCCTTGGCGAAGCCGGGTGTGTCGGCCTGTGCGGCCACGTACGGGATCGCGATGCACCGCATGCCGGCCGCGTGGGCGGCCGCCGCGCCCGGTGCCGCGTCCTCCAGGACCACACAGTCCGCGGGGTGCGCGCCGAGCCGCCGGGCCGCCTCCAGGAAGACGTCGGGGGCGGGCTTGCCGCGCGGAACCTCCTCGGTCGAGACCACCGTGCGCAAGAACGCGTCCAGGCCCGTGCCTGCCAGGATCGTCTCGATGGCCTCAGGGGAGGCGCCCGACGCGACCGCCGTCGGCACGCCCTCGGCGGCCAGCAGCTCCACGAACTTGCGCATCTCCGGGTACGCGCGCGTGCGGGTGCGGGCCAGTTCCAGGTAGCGGCGGTTGGTCGCGTCCAGCAGCTCGTCCACGCGGGCGCGCAGGCCGTAGCGTTCCCGCCAGAGGGTCACCGTCTCCAGGGTGCTGATGCCGACGTAGCTCTCGTGGTCCGCCCAGGTGAAGCCCGTGACGCCGTGCTCGGCCAGGGTCTGCCGGCTCGCCTCGTAGTAGTTCGGCTCGCTGTCCACCAGCGTTCCGTCGAGATCGAAGATGACCGAGAGGGCGCCGAGATCGCTCATGCGGTCCAGCATGCCCACCCTCAGGGGCGGGCCGCCCGGCCCACCGACTCCACCAGGGGCAGCAGCCGGTACGGGACGCGCTCGCGCAGCGCCACTTCCGTGCGGGTGCGCACCACGCCCGGCATGCTGATCAGCTTCTGGATGACGTCCTCCAGATGGGCGTTGTCCCGTCCCACCACCCGGGCGAGCAGGTCCCCGCCGCCCGTGATCGAGAACGCCTCCACGATCTCCGGTACGGCGGCCAGCGCCTCCCCGACGTCGTCCAGGTGGCCCTGGGTGACCTCGATGTGGACGAACGCCAGGACCGGATGGCCCAGAGCGGCGGGGGAGAGGGACGGGCCGGTGCCGGTGATCACACCGTCCCGTTCCATACGCTCCAGCCGAGCCTGGAGTGTGCCGCGGGCGATGCCGAGGATGCGGGCGTACTCACGCACGCTGGTGCGCGGCTGCTCCAGGAGCAGCCGCAGGATGCGGGTGTCGAGTTCGTCCACGGCCATGATGCACGACTGTACCAATGGCTCAGCGGCCGCACCTCCGCGCATGCCGTCCGACCTGGTCCGTTGGCATTCCGGTCGGCGCAGATGTGGATACGGTGATGGGCCAATGGCTCAGCGATTCGAATCACACTTGAGCCAGTGACCTCGGTGATGCTCTCATGGACACGTCGATGGCGCTGCGGACCCCGCGGCGCCTTTTCTGTGCCGTGTTCCCTGGGGAGGGCAGCAGTGCTGAAGAGGATGTTCGTGGCTCCGGACCCGGGAGGGGCGCGGTTGCGCTTCGCCGCACGGGCCGTCCTCGGCATCGGGCTGGCGGTCGTCGTCTGCTTCCTCGCCGGTCTCTCCCTCCCCGGTGTGGTCACCGGCGGCCTCGCCGCGCTGCTCGCCCTGTTCACCGTCGCCGATGCGACCGTGCGCGGGCAGGCGGCCACCACCGCGCTGCTGCCCGCCGTGGGGGTGCCGGTGCTCGCCGCCGCGGCCGGGCTGCACGCCGTGCCCGTCGCGCGCGACCTCGCCTTCATGACCTTCTTCGTGGCCCGGGTCCTGCACGCCACCCCGGCGCAGCTGCCCGGGCTGTACACCGCCGTCCTGCTGTCCGTGTTCAGCGCGGCCGCGGTGCGCTTCGGCGTGTGGTGCTACGAGCGCCGGCTGCCTCCGGCCGTCGTACCGGCCCCGCCCGCCCCACGCGGCCTCGCCCGGGTGACCTGGTGGATCTTCGTCAACACCGCCTCGCGCGGCGAGACGTCGGTCCGCGGCTTCCGCCGGGTCCTCGGCACGGTGATCGGCATCTGCCTGGGCTTCCTCGTCGCCGTCCCCGTGCACGGCGCGCCGCTCCCGACGGCCGTCCTCGCCGCCGCCGTCTTCGGCATCTTCTACACGGCCGCCGTCTCCTACACCTGGATGATGCTCTTCGAAGTGTCAACCAGGCGGGTCGCGAGGATAGCGGGCCTGGGGCGTGTTTTCGCAGACCAGGCACAGTTTTCTTGGCGTCGCTTGATGTGCGGGTGTGGGCATCTTCGGCAGTCTGTGGGTGGACGGGTGCTGACCTTTTGCTGACTTTCCTGACTGTGTGTCAGTTTCGGGGATTGATCGTTTTGGGTGTCAGGGAGATGTCGTGTTGAAGCGGGTGTTCGTCGCGCCGGATCCGGGGCGGCTGAGGTTGCGCAGTGCTGCGCGGGGTGTCCTGGGTGTCGGTCTGGCGGTGACGGTGTCGGATCTGGCGATGCAGTCGCTGCCGGCGGCGATCGCTGGTGGGCTTGCCGCGCTGCTGGCCTTGTTCACGGTGGCCGACGGGTCGGTGCGGGGGCAGGCGGTCACGACGGTGCTCTTGCCGGTGGCGGGTTTTCCGGTGCTGGCTCTCGCGGCGGTGTTGCACGAATACGCGTGGATACGGGACGTGGCCTTTGTTGCCGTCCTCGGCGCGGGGATGTATGCGCGCCGGTGGGGGCCGCGGGGCCACGCTCTGGGGACTTTCGCGTTCATGATGTTTTTCGCGGCGCAGTTCCTGCGTGCGGTGCCGGGCCAGTTGCCGGAGCTTTATGCGGCGGTGGCCCTTGCCCTGCTGGCGTCCTCAGCGGTGCGCTTTGGCCTGTGGTGTTACGAGCGGCGGCTGTCGCCGCCTGCTGTTGCGGTGGTGGCGCCGGGCGGTACGGGTTTTGCCCGAGTGACCACGCGCCACGCGATCCAAGGGATGGCGGGCGGCGCTTTCGCTCTGTTGGTGGGGCAGCTGGTGTCGCACGAGCGCTGGTATTGGGCTGTGGGTGCGGTGTGGTGGATTTTCGTGAACACCACCTCGCGGGGCGAGACCCTGGTGCGGGGCTTTCGCAGGGTTTTGGGCACGGTGATCGGTATCGCCATTGGCCTGGTGATCGCTGTGCCGCTGGATGGGGCTGGTGCTCCCACCGCGGCGCTTGTCGCGGTCTGCGTGTTCGGCATTTTCTATACGGCGGCGGTGTCGTATACGTGGATGATGCTGGCGGTGACGGTGATGGCCGGGCTGTTGTATGGCCTGTTGGGGGTGCTGAATCCGGGGCTGCTTGCTCTGCGTGTGATGGAGACGGGGGTGGGGGCGCTCGGCGCGGGGCTCGCGGTGTTGTTGGTACTGCCGGTGACCACGCACGCCACCACTGACGCGTGGATCCAGCGAGCGCTGCACTGTGTCCATGCGTGCACTTCTGAGGCCGCGGCCCGCCTGGCCGGCTCTCCGGCTGCGGATCCGGCCCGGTATGTCGCTGAACTGGAGCTGCTGTTGGGCAGGGTGAGGCTGTCGCTGGCGCCCCTGGTGCACCCGTTCACTCCGCTGCGGGCGCGTAAAGCGCGGGCCCGTCAGGTGATCGAGCTGCTGGACCGGTGTGCCCGGGAGGTGCGTGGCCTGGCATCGGTCGCGGCGGATCCGGATGCTTCCCACGACGCGCGGCTTGCGGCAGCGTGCTGGCGGGTGGAGGCAGCAGTGGAGGCACTCATCACGCCCGGTGCCACGCCAAGCGATCATGCGGCGGTTGCAGCACCGCATCCTTCTGGTGGCGAACTGGCCTTGGCTCATCTGCATGGCCTGGAACAGGCACTGAAAGAACTCGCAGTCCCGTTGCAAGGCCCCATCGCGGCCTGACGGCCGCCGCCCCGGGAGGGCTA
This sequence comes from Streptomyces sp. NPDC001709, assembly GCF_053596375.1. Lineage (NCBI taxonomy): Bacteria > Bacillati > Actinomycetota > Actinomycetes > Kitasatosporales > Streptomycetaceae > Streptomyces > Streptomyces sp. NPDC001709. The sequence continues at coordinate 37,207 of NZ_JBSFGB010000036.1, forward strand.
CGAGGCTCGTGCTCCGTGACGGCGTCCATTACGCGATGGCGATTCGCCGAGTGGGTGGTCGGCCAGGGGCCTGGAACATGCGGTGCCTGCCAGGGGTGTGCGTGTACTCAATGGGCTTGATCCGCTTCGGGTCCGGCTGTGTGGCGAGTGCGGAGCTGACTGGCGGGCAGAGCTGACGTGGGTCTGTGATTCGCGCGTACCCTGCTTTGCTCGGCGTTGTCTCTACGTGTTCCGATGACCTCGCACCTGGAGTGTGTCGCCATTCTGGAGCCCGCTACAAAGGGCCTCTGGCCTTGCGGAGTTCGTTCCTAACGCTTCCGCCGACGTCCGCCCCGGCCGGCAGGTGCTCGGCCAGTAGCCGGCGTGCCCGCTGTGGCCGTGTCCGTCTGCGGACCGGGCCGGTCTGCCGAGACGACCAGGGCGGCGAGGAGCGTGGTGACCGGGACTGAGGCGACCAGGCCGATCGACCCGACCAGCGTGCGCACGATCTCTTCGGCCACCAGCTCGCTGTTGGCGACCGTGGCAACGCCGCTCTGCGCGATGGAGAAGAGGAGCAACAGGGGCAGCGCGGCGCCGGCGTAGGCGAGGACGAGGGTGTTGACCACGGAGGCGATGTGGTCGCGGCCGATGCGGATGCCTGCCCGGTACAGTCCGCGCCAGCCCATTGCCGGGTTGGCGTCGTGCAGCTCCCAGACGGCGGACGTCTGGGTCACGGTCACGTCATCAAGTACCCCTAGCGAGCCGATGATGACGCCGGCGAGCAGCAGGCCGCTCATGTCGAGCTTCGGGTAGAGGCCGTGGATCAGGCCGGTTTGGTCGTCGGTGTTGCCGGTGAGCGCGGCCCAGTCGATGAACTGGGAGCCGAGGATGCCGATCAGCGCCAGTGAGGCCAGCGTGCCGAGTACCGCCACCGACGTGCGGGCGGACAGGCCGTGGCACATGTAGAGGGCGATCAGCATGATCGCGCTCGACCCGATCACGGCCACGAGCAGCGGGTTGGAGCCCTGGAGGATCGCGGGCAGGATGAAGAAGTTGAGCACCATGAAGCTGATGGCCAGCGCCACGAGTGCCATCACGCCGCGCAGTCGGCCCACCACCACGACGGCGAGGGCGAAGATCCCGGCCAGCAGGCCCATGGGAAAGCGGCGGTTGACGTCGGTGACCGAGTACTGCAGGTCCTTGGGTGCGGAGGGTTCGTAGGCGGTGACGACCTGCTCGCCCTGATGCAGTTGTCGCGCCTGGTCGGGCTGCACGATCTCGGTGAAGGTGCGTCCCTTGTCCTTGCCGGTGTCGACGCGGATCGTGGCCTTGTGGCAGGTGCCGCTCGCCTCCTGCTGCGCCGAGGTGCCCTCGGCGGTGGAGGTGTCACCGGTGGGGGCCTCGCCGGAGGCGTTCACCGACTTGCAGCTCACCTCGACGACCCTGGTGACCGTCGCCTGCTGGGTCTGCTGGTCGAAGCCGACACCGGTGCGCTTGTGTGGCGGGGCTCCTCCCGGCCACAGCACGACGAGCCCCACCACGACCGCGGCGGTGAAGGGGATCAGGATCGCCGCGATGACCTTGCGCAGGTGCTGGGAGACCGGCGCCGCGGGCCCGTGGCTGTGACCGTGGCCGTGAGTGTGCGCGCGTCCGTGACCGCCGGCTCCCGCTTCGGGGCCGTGACCGGAGCCATGTTCGGCGCCGGTCACTGGTGCGTGCCCGTGGCCTACCGCCTGGGAGGGGAGCTGGCCCGCGCCGGCATCGGGTCCGTAGCCGGGGTGAGGTGTCGACTCGGGAGGATTCCCGTACCCGTGGCCGTACTCGCTCGCACGACCACCTCTGGGTCGGGGCGGGTCACCGACCCGGTTCCAGTCTCCGGCACTGTGCCGGTCAGCGGTTCCCATGCCGTCTCCCTCGCGGTTGTCCGTGCCCCCTCCGGAGCTGGTCCTGCGCGGCGGCTCTGAGGAAGAGTACGGGAACGGCTGTGGCGTGGACTCAGCCCGAGCATCGCCAGGAGATCGAGCGCTCCGCTCCCCATGCTTGGATCATGAACCTCTTCACCGGCCGCAGTTTCCGCGCCGCCCCCGGGGTGCGTGCCGCGAAACGCCCGTCGCCATAGGAGGAGCACGGCTCCAATGCCGGGCCGGCACGCTCCGGCCCCCATGAGGGGGCCAACCGCCTCCTATGGAGAAGCAAAGAATTCGACCCGGTGCTGCCCGGTAGGACTCGTTCCGGTCTACGTTCCCCCCGCGCCCTGTCATGTCACGCTCACCCGGTGTGGCGGGGCGCTGTGAGTGTCATGCTCCTGACTGCGCGGTTCCGCCGCCGCTACGCGCAATCACGGGCCTGCCCATCCAGTGCGATACCCCACGTCAACCGGAGGCAGTACCCATGCGTGAGTCACACCCGAGCGGGCGGAGACGGAGTCTGCGAAGACTCGTCGCCGTCGCCTTCCCCGCCCTCACTCTCACCGTCGCCGGATTCACCGCCGCACCGACGGCCGGCGCCCAGCCCGCCGCGGCCCACCCGCAGATCTCCAAGGTCACGCAGAACAACAAGGCGCTGACCGCCCCCGAGCGGCAGACCTACCATTCGACCGGCAAGGCCGGTCAGAAGGTGCCGACCCAGCACCTGTGCGCCACCGCCGAGCCGGGTCATGCGTCCTGTTTCGCCCAGCGCCGCACCGACATCAAGCAGCGCCTCGCCTCGGCGCTCGCCGCCGCGGCACCCTCGGGTCTTTCCCCGGCCAACCTGCACAGCGCCTACAACCTGCCCACCGCGGCCGGTTCGGGCATGACGGTGGGCATCGTGGACGCCTACAACGACCCCAACGCCGAGTCGGATCTGGGCACGTACCGCTCCACCTACGGCCTGTCCGCCTGCACCAAGGCCAACGGCTGCTTCAAGCAGGTCAGCCAGACCGGTTCCACCACCTCGCTGCCGACCAACGACACCGGCTGGGCCGGTGAAGAGATGCTCGACATCGACATGGTCAGCGCGGTCTGCCCGAACTGCAGCATCATCCTGGTCGAGGCCAACTCCGCGAGCATGGCCGACCTCGGCACCGCCGAGAACGAGGCCGCGGCACTGGGCGCCAAGTTCATCTCCAACAGCTGGGGCGGCTCCGAGGACTCCTCCCAGACCAGCGACGACACCTCCTACTTCAAGCACCCGGGCGTCGCCATCACCGTCTCCTCGGGTGACTCCGCCTACGGCGCCGAGTACCCGGCCACCTCCCAGTACGTGACCGCCGTCGGCGGTACGGCCCTTACCACCGCCTCCAACTCCCGCGGCTGGAGCGAGTCGGTGTGGCACACCAACTCCACCGAGGGCACCGGCTCCGGCTGCTCGGCCTACGACCCGAAGCCGAGCTGGCAGACCGACTCCGGCTGCTCCAAGCGCATGGAGGCCGACGTCTCCGCCGTCGCCGACCCGGCCACCGGCGTCGCGGTCTACGACACCTACGGCGGCACCGGCTGGGCGGTCTACGGCGGCACCAGCGCCTCCTCGCCGATCATCGCCTCGGTCTACGCCCTCGCGGGCACCCCGGGCGCGAGTGACTACCCGGCGAAGTACCCGTACTCCCACACGAGCAACCTGTACGACGTCACCAGCGGCAACAACGGCAGCTGTTCCCCGTCGTACTTCTGCACCGCGGGCACCGGCTACGACGGCCCGACCGGCTGGGGCACCCCGAACGGCACCGCCGCCTTCACCGCCGGCTCCACCGGTGGCAACACGGTGACCGTCACCAACCCCGGCAGCCAGTCCACCACCACCGGAAGCTCGGTCAGCCTGCAGATCAAGGCCACCGACAGCGGCGGCGCCTCCCTCACCTACAGCGCGAGCGGGCTGCCGACCGGGCTGTCCATCAACAGCTCCACCGGCCTGATCTCGGGTACGGCGTCCACCGCGGGCACCTACCAGGTCACGGTCACCGCGAAGGACTCCACCGGCGCCTCCGGCTCGACGTCCTTCACCTGGACGGTCGGTTCCGGCGGGGGCGGCTGCTCCTCTTCCCAGTTGCTGGCCAACCCGGGCTTCGAGTCGGGCAGCACCGGCTGGACCGCCACCAGCGGCGTCATCGTCAACGACACGGGTGAGGCGGCGCACGGCGGCTCGTACTACGCCTGGCTCGACGGCTACGGCTCCTCGCACACGGACACGCTGTCCCAGTCGGTGACGATCCCGGCCGGCTGCAAGGCCACGCTCACCTTCTACCTGCACATCGACACCTCGGAGACCACCACCAGCACCCAGTACGACAAGCTGACGGTGACCGCCGGTTCGACCACCCTGGCGACCTACTCGAACCTCAACCACAACTCCGGGTACGCGCAGAAGACCTTCGACCTGTCCTCGCTGGCGGGCTCGACGGTCACCCTGAAGTTCAACGGCGTGGAGGACTCCTCCCTCCAGACCAGCTTCGTCGTGGACGACACCGCCCTGACGACCAGCTGATCCGCACCCTGTGAGCATGCGATCCCGCACGCGGAATCCGTCCGCGTGCGGGACACGCCATGTCCCGACGCACGAGCATCCGGCGGCAGCACCGGCACTTTCCGCTACGCCCTGTACCGGTAGCGGATCCGGCCGCGGGTGAGGTCGTAGGGGCTGAGTTCCACGAGCACCCGGTCGTAGGGGAGGATCCTGATGCGGTTCTTCCGGATCTTCCCGCTGATGTGGGCGAGCACCGTGTGCCCGTTCTGCAGCTCCACCTTGAAGGTGGCATTGCGCAGGCACTCGATGACGGTGCCTTCGGCTTCTACGCCGCCTGCTGTTTTGGTCATGGTCTCTCACTTCATTCGTTCTGCGACGGTGTATTCAGCTTCGTTTGGTGCGGCGTGACGGAGCGTCAGTGGCGGACGAGCTCCAGGGTGCCGACCGTGCGCCGGGCGCCGATGCTCTCGAACAGGGCGGTAGCCGCCGCGTTGGACTCGTTCACCTCGGCCCATGCCGAAGCGGTCCCGGAGCGGTGCAGTGAACCCAGCGCGTGGGCCAGCAGCGTCCGGGCGATGCCGCGGCGGTGCCTGTCGGTCCGGACGGCGATCAGCCCGATCCGTGGCTGCCGGGTCAGCGGGGCCACCCGGATCAGTCCCACGTACTGGTCCAAGTGCCGCGCCACCGCGTACTTCGACGGGTCGAGCAGGGTGGTCCCCGCCGGGCGGGGCAGCACCTCGGCGGGCATCGTCTGCCATCCGACGGCGGCCTCGACCTCGTCGCGGATGAGACGGTCGAGGGCGCGCAGCGGGCCCTCCTCCGCCTCACCGGCGGGCACGATCGTCACGCCCGACGGGGGCCGGACCGAGCCGAGCCCGGTGATCTGTGGGTCGGTGGGTACGAGATAGCCCCACTCGCGGCGTGCGGTGGCGAAGCCGGCCCGCTCCCAGGCGGATCTCGAGTCGTGGCCGGTCTCGTCGACGACGGTGTACAGCGGTGTCGGCAGGTCCGCGAGCATCGCGTCGGCGATGCGGTCGAAGACCGCGCCGTGCCAGGCGTCGATTGTGTTGCCTCTCAGGAGTGCCTTGTCTGAGGCGCTCCCGGCGACACCTATGTCAGTCGCCCGCCGTGACGACATGGGGGAGCACCCACATGGATACAGCCTTCATGGGTCTCACCTCCTCGCGTTCTCTCACGGCTGCCCAGACGGTATCAGCCGGGGTCGGTCGGCCCAACGCATTTATCCGGAACTCGTGGTGCCCGTGCCGGGCCGGGCGGCGCCGTGGCTGTGTTCGCCGCCCGGCCCGGGGTCCTCAGGGTCCCGCCACGAGCTCGGGATGCTCGTGCTCGCAGCTGTCGTCGATACCGTAGGTGTCCCAGGTGGGGAACGGGTCCGTGGGCGGCAGGCTCTCGTCGTCGGCCATGAGGCAGTCGGTCAGTGCCGTGCGCAGTGCGTCCGCGTGCAGGTGCGTGCCGATGAAGACCAGTTCCTGGCACTGGGCGCCGTCGGTGTCGCGTGCGGCGGAGGGCTCGAAGCGTGCGACGGAGCCGGCCTGTGACCACAGACCCGTCACGTGCGGGCGGCTGGCGAGGGTGAAGAAGCCCTTGGAGCGCAGGATCTGCCCGTACGCGCCGCTGTCGAGTCCCTCGGTCACGAACGTCCACAACCTGCCTGGATGGAAGGGAAGTTCGGAGCGGAAGACGGTTGAGGAGATCCCGTACTCCTCCGTCTCGGGGACGTGGTCGCCGTTGAGCTCCCTCACCCAGCCGGGGGCCTGCTGTGCGCGTTCCAGGTCGAACAGGCTCGTGCCCAGTACGTCGCTCACCTTCACCCGGCCGTGGACGGCCGGGACGACACGTGCGGCCGGGTTCAGGCGGATGAGCGTCGCCCGCAGCCGCTCGGCGGCGGTGTCGTCGACCAGGTCGAGCTTGTTCAGGACGATGACGTCGGCGAACTCGATCTGGTCCATCAGCAGGTCGCTGACGGTGCGTTCGTCGTCCTCGTACTGGTCCAGGCCCCGCTCGACGAGTTCGTCGCCGCTTGCCAGCTCGGGCAGGAAGCTCGCGGCGTCCACGACCGTGACCATGGTGTCCAGGCAGGCGAGGTCACCGAGGGTGGCCCCGTCGTCGCGGGCGAAGGCGAAGGTCGCGGCGACCGGCATGGGTTCGGAGATGCCGGACGACTCGATGAGCAGATAGTCGAAGCGGCCCTCGCGTGCCAGCCGGTCGACCTCCTGGAGCAGGTCGTCGCGCAGGGTGCAGCAGATGCAGCCGTTGGTCATCTCGACCAGGCGTTCCTCGGTGCGCGACAGGGCCGCCTCGCCGCCGCGCACCAGGGCGGCGTCGATGTTGACCTCGCTCATGTCGTTGACGATGACCGCGACACGCAGGCCCTCGCGGTTGCCGAGGACATGGTTGAGGAGGCTGGTCTTGCCCGCGCCGAGGAATCCGGACAGGACGGTGACGGGCAGTCGGCCGGAGGGATCGGACGGCATCAACGCTCAGCCCTCGGGTCGCAGCAGGCCGCGCTCGTACGCCTTCACCAGCCGCTGCGGCACCAGGTGTTGGACGCCGTCGACGGTGACCGGCACGAGCGCGGGCGTGGTTGCCTTCCACTGGGCGCGGCGGTGGCGGGTGTTGCTGCGGGACATTTTCCGCTTGGGAACGGCCATGGGGGTCCTCCTGGATCGGGTAGCGACTAGAGGCTACATGAAAATGAACATCATTATGAACTGCGTCTCCCGCACCAGGCTGTCGAACCACCTGGCGTGCCTGCGTGACTGCGGCCTGGTCGTCACCGTCCCCGACGGCCGTCGCACGCGCTACGAACTCGCCGACGAACGCCTCGGCCACGCGCTCGACGATCTGCGCACCGCCGTGGTCGCCGTCGAGGGCGACCGGACGTGTGTCGACGCCGACGACAAGGGGTGCTGCTGACCGTGAGCGCGGAGATGTTCATGTCCCTCGGCCCCGACCCGGCCAGGCGCGGCGCGCTTGCCCGGCAGATACGGCTGCTGGTCGCCGCGACCCTCACCTACAACGCCGTCGAGGCGGCCGTCGCCCTCACGGCCGGGACCCTGGCTTCGTCCACCGCGCTGATCGGCTTCGGCCTCGACTCAGTCATCGAGGTCTCCTCGGCCGCCACTGTCGCCTGGCAGTTCTCCGCCCGCGAGCACGCGGTGCGTGAGGCCCGGGAGAAGACCGCGTTGCGGATCATCGCGCTGTCGTTCTTCGCGCTCGCCGCCTACGTCACCGTTGATGCCGTACGGGCCCTGACCGGCACAGGTGAGGCCACGCGCTCCCTGCCCGGGATCGTGCTGGCTGCCCTCTCGCTCGTGGTCATGCCGGTCCTGTCGGCGGCCCAGCGCCGTGCCGGACGGGAACTCGGCTCCGCCTCTGCCGTGGCCGACTCCAAGCAGACCCTGCTGTGCACCTATTTGTCGGCGGTGCTGCTGGTGGGCCTGGTCGTCAATGCCGTGTTCGGCTGGTCGTGGGCCGATCCGCTCGCGGCCCTGGTCATCGCCGCGGTCGCGGTGAAGGAGGGGCGCGACGCGTGGCGTGGGCAGGTGCGCTGCGCAACGCCGTCGGCCGTCGTGCCGGACGACGGCTGGCGGGAGGCGGATGCCTGCGGCTGTGCTCCGGGATGCGACTGCCGCCCTTGACGGTGACCACTCCGGAAAGGGAGTGGCGCCGGAGTTCACCGGCGCTCGTCCGCCGTCGGCCGTCGGCCGCAGTCCGGGCACACCCCGGACAGCTCCACCGTGTGCCGGACGTTCGCGAACCCGGAGCTCTGCGCGACAGTGTCGGCCCATTCCTCCACCGGGCCGGAGTCGACGGGTCGGCTCAGGCCGCATTCGGTGCAGATGAGGTAGTGGCGGTGTTCGGGTCCCGGGCGGTAGCGGAAGAGGCGTTCACCGCTGGTGTCGCGCACCATGTCGGCCCGGCCGACGCCGGCCAGGCCGGCCGGCGTGCGGTAGACCGTGGAGAGGCCGACCGGTGAGCCGGCGGCGGCGAGCTGGTTGTGGAGGGCTTGGGCGCCGACGAAGCCGTCGGCCCGGATGAGCGCCTCGACCACGGTGGTGCGTTGCTGGGTGAGGCGGCCGATCAACGTGACGTCGTGCGAGGGGGCGGGGGTGCGCCGGCGGTCGGGTGCCATCGGGTGCCTTCGCTCATGTGCCGGTGGGGACGGCGGTGCGCGTACGAGGACGGGGGACCGGGCGTCGTATCAGGAAGGTCGCGGCGTAGACGGCCGTGGCGGCGGCCATGATGGCGAAGCTCGGCGGCATCTTCGGCACCGCGTACGAGGCGAAAAGCCCCGCCCACATCTCCAGCACCGCCAGCCCTGCGGAGAGGGCGAGCGCACGGTAGGGGCGATCGGTGACCCGGATCGCGGCGCCCGCCGGGGCGGCGAGCAGACCGAGCAGGAGCAGTGAACCGACCGCCTGGGTGGCCTCGGCGGCGCTGATCCCGGCCAGGGCGAGGAAGCCGTAGCCGAGCAGCCGGACCGGTACCCCGCGGGCGGCGGCCACGGCCTCGTCGAGCGTGGCGAACAGCAGCGGCCGGGCGATGAGGACCACCAGCAGGCCGACCCCGGCTGCCACCACGGCGGCGACGGCCGCGCTGCTGGAGGAGATGCCGAAGATGGAGCCGAACAGGACGCTGACGCCGGCGGTGCCGTTGGTGGTGCTGCGCGAGGTCGTGTAGAGCGTGATGAAGAAGGCGCCCAGGCCCAGGATCCAGGAGAAGACGCTCCCGATGACCACGTCGTCGGGCCGCGCCTTGCGGCCGAGGGTGCCGAAGAGCAGCGCCATGGCGATGGTGGCGGCGAACAGCCCGAGGCGAAGGTCGGCGCCGAAGGCGAGGGCGGCCATCGCACCGGTGAAGGCGACATGGCTGAGCGCGTCGCCGGTGAAGACCTGGGCCCGCAGCACCAGGAAGTAGCCGACCAGCCCGCAGGCCGCGGCGATGGCGGTACCGGCGAGGAAGGCGTGCAGGAAGAACGGGTGGGAAAACGGGGACGCGGCGAGCAGGACGGTCATGCGGCCACCTCCTTGGCACCGGGTGTGGCCCCGGCCCGGGTGCGAGCGGGTACCTCGCGCAGCGAACGCCGGCCCAGCGCGAGCAGGTATCCGGCGAAGGCGATGGTCGTCACGAAGAAGCCCAGAGGGTAGGGCCAGTAGTAGGCGGCGGTCAGCCCCAGCCAGGTCGCGGCGAAGGCCAGCAGGACGGCCAGGGCCAGGCTCAACGCCGGGCGGGCGGTGAGGACTTGCGCGGTGGCGGCCGGAATCACCATGAGGGCGAAGACCAGGAGGGTCCCGGTGATCTGGCTCGCCTCGGCGGTGGCCGCACCGAGCAGGACGAGGAAGACCACCGACAGGGCGCGGACCGGCACCCCGCGCCCGCCGGCGACCTGCGGGTCCACGGACGCGAACAGCAGCGGCCGTCCGATCAGCGCCAGCACCGCGAGCACCACCGCACCGACCACCGTCAGCACGGTCACCTGGGAGGAGGTGATTCCCAGGAAGGTGCCGAAGAGGATGGTCTGCGGCCCCTCCAGCAGCCCTCTGTACAGGGCGGTGAACAGGAACCCGGACGCGAGCAGGAACGCCTGCACCGTCCCGGTCAGCGCCGACTCCTCGTGCTCACCGCCACCCCGCAGGGCCGCGATGACCAGCGCGGCGGCCACACACAGCGTGAAGTAGCCGTAGACCGCGCTGAACCCGAGCAGGAGCGCTCCGGCGGCGCCGGGGAAGGCGACGGCGGAGACGGTGTGCGCGGCGAACGTCTGCCGCCGCAGCACCACGAACCAGCCCACGACCGCCGAGACCACGGCCACGACCGCGCCGGCGCGGAACGCGTTGACCATGAAGGGGTAGGACCACATGTCCTGGAAGTCGGTCAGGAGGTTCCACGACCAGGTTGGTGCCCCAGTCTCAGCCAGCAGCATGACCGCTCCCCGGGGTGTCGTGCCGGTCGGTGTGCACGGCCGGTGGCTCCGGCTGGCCCACGACGACCAGCCTCCCGTCCGAGGTCCGCAGCACCTCGACCGGTGTGCCGTACAGCCGGGTCAGCGTCTCGGAGGTGATGACCTCGGTCGGTGTGCCTGCGGCGGCGCCGCCCTCGGCCAGGTACACCACCCGGTCCAGGTGGTGGAGTATCGGGTTCACGTCATGGGCGACCATGACCACCGAGACGCCCTCGTGGTGGCAGATGCGCCCGATCAGCGCGGCGACGGCGCTCTGGTTGGGCAGGTCGAGGCTGTCCAACGGCTCGTCGAGCAGGAGCAGTTCGGGTCGGCGGACCAGTGCCTGGGCGATCAGCAGCCGCTGCTGCTCGCCGCCGGAACATTGCCCGATGGGCCGGTGCGCGTACGCCGACGCCCCGACCAGCTCGATCACCTCGTCCACCCGCGCACGGGCGGCCCGCCGACGCGCACTCGGGAACGGCAGCGGCACCCCCCACCGGTCACCGTCCAGGCCCATGCGCACCACATCGACACCGCGGATGCGCAGATTGGCGTCGAAGCTGCGCCGCTGCGGCAGGTAGCCGATGCGGTCGTTGGCCTGCCCGGGCCGGGCGCCGAGCACCCGAACCTCGCCGGCCGCCGCGGGCAGGGCACCCAGCAGAACCTTGATCATGGTGGACTTGCCGACGCCGTTGGGGCCGAGCACGGCGGTGAACTCGCCGGCCCCGATGCGAAGGTCCACCCCCGACCACAACGTCCGGCCGCCGACCCGCACCGCGGCCCCGCGCAGGGCGACCACCGGATCGCTTCCTGTTCCTGCGGCCGTGTCGTGCCCCCCGCCTCGGCGGCCGGGGACGGTCTGACTGCTGGTGTGTGTGACGGCTTCGCGGGCCTTCGCTATCGGGTTCATGGCTTCAGTTCACTTCCCGGTGGCCTTGGCCAGGGCCTGCTCGATGCCCTGCAGCTGGGCGGTCTGCCACTGCTGGAAGGTGGCCCCGGCGGGGGTGAGGGTCTCGGTGACGGTAGCGACCGGGATGCCCTGCGCCTTGGCCTCCTTGACCTGCGCCTGCACGTCCGGCGTGGAGTTCTGGGAGTTGTAGACGTAGATCTTGATCTTCTTGTTCTTGATCTGCTGGTCGATGGTGGCCTTGTCCTTGGCCGTGGGGTCGGAGCCCTCACTCATCGCGTCCAGGAACGTCTCCGGGGTGAGCATCTTCAGCCCCAGGCCCTCGGAGAGCGGCGTGACGATGGACTCGGAAGCACCGATCGGCGTGCCCGCGTACTTCGCCTTGATGTCGTCTATGAGCTTGTTGTAGCCGGCGAGCGTCTTTGCCTCGAAGGTCGTCTTCTGCTGGTCGAAGTAGGCCGCGTCGGCCGGGTCGATCTTCTTGTAGTCGGCGGTGATCTTCTCGATGACCTGGTGGACGTTGTCGGGGGAGTACCAGCGGTGCGGGTTGCCGCCCGGCTTGATGCCGACCAGGTCGCCGACCTTGAGCTGGGTGCGCCCGCTGCCGGGGTTGGCGGCCAGCAGCTTGTCGGCCCAGGCGTCGTAGCCGATGCCGTTGACGATCGTGTACTGGGCGCCGGCCACGGTACGGGCGTCGGCGGCGGTCGGCTCGTAGTCGTGCGGGTCGGCATCCGGGTTGTTGATGACGCTGGTCACCTTCACGTGGCTGCCGCCGAGCTGGGAGGCGATGCTGCCCCAGAAGTTCTCCGCCGCCACCACCTGGATCGTCTTGCCCGACCCACTTGCGCTGCCGGTCGCGGCGGTGTTGCCGGTGTGCGAGGAGGAGGTCGAGCAGCCGGTCGCCGTCACGGCCGTCAGGGCGGCCGTCGCCGTGACGAGCGCGATTCTCGTGGACGGGCGGGCGAAGCGGGAGGCGGGGGCGGTGGACATGCGGGAGCTCCTTCGGGCGATGCCGGGCGCGCGGCGGACACGCGCCGGCCGTGTGGCGACACCTTCGACGCTAGATGGAAATGATTTTCAGATCAATTCAAGATGAAAACCGTTGCCATCTTTTGACCGGGTGTACGACTGCTCGGGGCTGCGCAGGTGGGGGGTGCGGCTGGATGCCGCCGGGGCAAGCGCGGGCGGCCGTCGCTCACGAGACCGGGTGTCCTGGTGGGCGACGGCCGCCGGGGGGGGCGAAGTGGCCGGCCTTACTGCCGAACGCCGCCTCCGGCAGTCGGCTGTCGCGACCGGCAGTGGTTCAGCAGTCGCGGAACTCCGGCGACTGGTTGAGGATCTGAGCCCGCAGGGAGGTGAAGCGGGTGTAGGTCTCGCCGCCGCGTGCCTCGGGGCGGAAGGCGGCGACGCGGTGGCAGTTCTGGAAGGCGAGGGCGATGCCGAAGTGCCGTTCCAGGCTGCCCCGGATCGCGTCGCTGGACAGGGCGCGCAGCAGCTGGCCGCGCTCCTTCTCGGAGGGCGGCGGGGTCTGGTTGTCGGCGAACTCCGTCGTGCCGGACCGCAGTTCCTCAGCCAGGTGGGCGATGAGGTCGTAGGCGTACGGCAGGGAGGTGCGCACCGTTTCCACGAAGTCCTGCTCCCGCACCTCACCGTTCTCGGCTTCGGCGAGCAGCTGCGGGGAGACGTCGAGTGACATGAAAGGCTGTCCTGTTCTGTGGTTCTGTTCTTGAGGGGATCAGGCGAAGGCGGTTAGTGCTGCGGGGCCGTGCCGGAAGTCCGGGTCGACCTGGGTGGCGAGGTCCTGGCCGGTGGCCTCGTTGGCCCAGGCGGCGGCGTTGCGCAGGTGGAACTCCACGGCGTGCTTCTGGAAGGCGGCCCAGTCCTTGGGGCGGGTGTCCACGGCCGCGCGCAGCAGGTCCAGGGTGCGAGTGTTGTGCGGCTCCAACTCGCCGTGGCCGCGGCCCTGTTCCTGGGCGCGTACGTAGAAGGACTGCGCGAAGTGCGCGAGCAGATCGTCGCCGACGTGCTCCTTGAGGAAGAGCAGGTCGTCCTCGCCGGTGACCTTGTTTCCGACGACGGCGACCGGGACGCCGAACTCGGCCGCGTGGGCGCGGTACTGGCGGTACACGGAGACGCTCTTGCGGGTCGGTTCGACGACCAGGAACGTCATGTCGAAGCGGGTGAACAGGCCGGAGGCGAAGGCGTCGGCGCCGGCGGTCATGTCGACGACGACGTACTCGCCGGGGCCGTCGACGAGGTGGTTGAGGTACAGCTCGACCGCGCCCAGCTTGGAGTGGTAGCAGGCCACTCCCAGGTCGCTCTCCTTGAAGGCGCCGGTGACCATGAGCGGTACGCCGCCGACCTTCTGGGCGTGGTGGCTGTGCACCTCGTCGTCGCCGAGCAGCCGCAGCAGCCGGGACCCGCGTCCGGGCGGGGTCGTCTTCACCATGGCTTCGATGGAAGGGATCCGCGGGTTCGTGCCCCGCAGGTACTCCTTGATCTCACCGGTGCGGGCACTGAGCGGCGGCGCGGCGAAGACCTCGTCCTCGTCGAGGCCGAGGGCGTACGCCAGGTGCTGGTTGATGTCGCCGTCGATCGCGACGACCGGCGCTCCCGAGTGCGCCAGGTGACGGGAGAAGAGGGCCGACAGGGTCGTCTTGCCGCTGCCGCCCTTGCCGACGAAGGCAACGCGCATGGCTAGCCACCCTCCTTATTGAAAATGGATGTCATGCGCATAGGCTGATGGTGCGGCCGGGTGCTGTCAAATCACCAGAGCTGCAACTAGCTGATGCCCACAGCGGGTTGGGGCTTCCCCGGCGGCAAACAGGGGATCCCTTTCACTCATACGGAGGCGACTCAGAGATGAGCGATACAGCAGGCGGCCGTCAGAGCCGCCCTTTCACCCTCGTGGTCTGCGGCTCATGCCGTGCCGCCGCGAGGGGGGCGGGTGATGGACGTACTGCGCCGTGCGGTCCGGGAGTGCCCGCATGGGGTGATGGTCTCCACCGGTTGCCTCGCGAGGGTGCTGCACTGCCGCAGGCGCCGCGGGCTGCACGCCGCCGTGCAGCCGTGCGGGGCCGACCGCAGGCCGAGTGGTGTCGTCGTACGCCTCGGTCCGCTGGTGACGGAAGCCGACGCCGAGGCGGTCGGGGCGTGGCTTCGGGCCGGAATGCCCGACGACGGCACGCTGCCCTACCGGCTGCGCGCGGCCCCGGCGCCGCAGCAGGTGGCACACCTCAACTGACGCACTGCTCCTGGATGCTGTGCGTCAGCCGATGTCACGGACGCCGAGGCGCAGGTGCTCGATGTGGTGGACGGCCTGGTCGAGGAGCTGGGCGACGTGGTCGTCGTAGAGGCTGTAGACGATGCGGCGGCCGTCGCGGCAGCCGGTGACCAGGCCGAGGGCGCGCAGCAGGCGCAGTTGGTGGGAGACGGCGGACTGTTCCATGCCGACGGCGCAGGCGAGTTCGCCGACGGGGTACGGACGCTGCCGCAGGGCGGTGAGGATCAGCAGGCGGGACGGTGTGGCGAGAGCCTGGAGTGTCGTGGCGACGGAGGTGGCGGTGGCCTCGTCGAGCCGGGCGGCCGCGAGGGTGTCGCGGCCGCCGGCGTCGAGGTCATCGGCGTGCACGGGCGCGGGCCTCGCGCGGCGGGCGGATCAGCTGCAGCGCCAGGGCTGGCGGCGGTTCGGCGATGCCGGGTCCGCCCGCCTGCGCCCAGCGCAGCAGGTCGTCGGTGCTGTCGTCGTCCATGGCGAAGCCGACCCAGACGGCGCGGCCCCCGGCCCGGCGCCCGGCGGTGGAGGGCTGGACGACGATGACGTTCGCCTGGTCACAAGGGCCGAGGCAGTCCGTCGTACGGACCTGGAAGCCGTGCGCTGCCGCGCCGGCGCGCAGTCGGTCCAGTTGCCAGGCGTGGTCGGTGCCGGGGTGTTTGCGCGGGTTGCCGCAGCAGCAGCCCCGGCACACGACGAGCGTGCAGGGGCGGGGAGCGGCCGCCCGGATCACGGAGCGGTTCACAGCG
This sequence comes from Streptomyces sp. NPDC001709, assembly GCF_053596375.1. Taxonomy (NCBI): domain Bacteria; kingdom Bacillati; phylum Actinomycetota; class Actinomycetes; order Kitasatosporales; family Streptomycetaceae; genus Streptomyces; species Streptomyces sp. NPDC001709. The sequence goes on from NZ_JBSFGB010000036.1 coordinate 52,521, forward strand.
CGGTCCGGGACGGCACGCCGTACGTCCGGATCCGGCCGTCCCGCCACGCGACGGCCAGCAGGTGGGGGCCTGCCCAGGTCAGCGCTGCGACCGCCGCGCCCGTGCCGTCCAGTTCACGCACGGGCCGCAGGCGCGCCTGGGGCCGCCCGGCCGTGGCGTGCCACAGGGCTACGGTGCCGTCGGCGCCGCCGCTGGCCAGATGCCCGGCCGCGCCCGGCCGCCGTCTCGTGGCAGCGCAGCGAGCGCGGTGCGGTGCCCTCCGGACCCTTGCCGGAGAAGTCCCACACGGTCACGTCGGGTGCGCCGTCGGCGGCCAGCCAGAAGCCGGTGTCGTTGAAGGCGAGCCGGGAGACCTTCTCCGGGTAGCCGGACATGGTGAGTTCGCCGCCGTCTCGCGCCCTCCAGATATGGATGGAGGCGTCCTGGTTGCCGCTGCAGATCCACCTCCCGGTGGGTGCGACGGCGAGTGCGAGGTGGGAGCCCACGTAGGGGTAGGTGGCGACCGGTTTCTCGGTGTGCCGCTCGTGGCAGCGCACGGCCCCGTACGCGGCCACGGTCAGGCGGCGCCCCTGCCGCATCCAGGCGACGTAGGTGACGGTGGACGCGGCGGGCTCCGTACGCCACAACTCGCCGCCGTCCGCGTCGAGTACGAGCGCGCGACGGCCAGAGGCGACCGCGACCCGGGTGCCGTCGGCCCAGGCGGCGGCCGCCGACCAGGCGCCGGACTCCCGCACCGTCGTGCGCCCGTCGGAGCGGCGCCACAGCGCGTATCCCATGGGGCCGGTCGCCAGGACGTGCCCGGCATCCGGGGAGAGCGCGACCGTGAGTGCGCCTCCGGGAAGCTCGAACGCCCCGATCTCGGCGCCCATCGCCGCGTCGAGTACCTTCACGGTCCCCTCGGCTCCGGCGACGGCGACCAGATCGCCCCGCGCGCTGAGCGCGACGGGTGCGTCGTCGACGCCGGCCTCCCAGGCGAGCGGGGACTGAACCGTCGTAGTCACGCGGCGGCTCCCGCTGTGGCCAGGCAGCCTGCGAAGCCGAGTTCGAGGGCCTCGCGGTCGAGGTCGCGGCCGATGAACACCAGCTTGTTCGTGCGGGGTTCGCCCTCCTGCCAGTCGCGTCCGAAGGTGCCGTCGAGCAGCATGTGCACGCCCTGGAAGACGTACTGCTTGGGCGCTCCGGCGATGGCGAGGATGCCCTTGGAGCGGAAGAGGTCGACGCCCTTGGTGCGCAGCAGGGTGCCGAGCCAGGTGTTGAGACGGTCCTCGTCGAGCTCGCCCGCCAGCTCGATGCCGACCGAGGTGACGGTGGTGTCGTGCTGGTGCTCGGTCTCGGTGAGGAAGGCGGGATCGTCGGCGAGCACCCGCTCGAGGTCGAACGCGCCCACGTCCAGCACTTCGTGCAGATTGATGCGCGCGTGCTTGGCGGGGATGATCCGCACTCCGCCGTTGATGGCCCGGATGCGGCGCACGACCTGTCCGATGGTTTCCTCGTCGGCCAGTTCGGTCTTGTTGAGGACGACGCGGTCGGCGAAGGCGATCTGTTCGACGGCCTCGTTCTCCACGCCCTCCGGCTTGATCTCGTCCAGGTGCTGGAGCACGTGGGCGGCGTCGACGAGGGTGACGATGGCGTCCAGCCGCAGCTGGGCGGCGATCTCGTCGTCCATGAAGAAGGTCTGTGCGACGGGCGCGGGGCCGGCGAGGCCGGTGGTCTCGATGAGGATGTGGTCGAACTTCTCGCGGCGCCGCATCAGCGCACCCAGGATGCGGATCAGATCTCCGCGCACGGTGCAGCAGATGCAGCCGTTGTTCATCTCGAAGATCTCTTCCTCGGCGTCGAGAACGAGGGCGTCGTCGATGCCGACCTCGCCGAACTCGTTCTCGATGACGGCGATCCTCAGGCCGTGGTTCTCGGTGAGGATGCGGTTGAGGAGGGTGGTCTTGCCGGAGCCGAGGAAGCCGGTCAGGACGGTGACGGGGACCCTCCCCCAGACTTCGTCCGGGGGTGCCCCCACGTCACGCGGCTCTTCGGTTACGGGGAGGTGGTCAAGTCGGTCTCCTAGTCGTGCTGTTCGGCGGCGAGCAGGGCGGCCCGCAAGTCGTCCTCGGTGATCTGGTCGGCGGGGCGGTGCAGGGTCCAGCGGCGGGCGTCGCCCTCCATCGGCAGCACGACGACGACCGTTTCCAGCGGCGGGCAGCCCGGTTCGGTGCAGGCGAGCTGGCGGATCAGGACGGCGGTGTCGTCGTCGAGATCGAGGAGAGTGCGCACGGTCTCCTTCAGCCCGCGCAACTGTGGACTGGGCCCCGGGGGCCCGGGGCGCGATCCCAGTGGCATGGCGGTTCCTCTCCTTCGTTCCCGGACGGCCGGCCTCCGTCTGTGCGGGCCAGGCAGTCGGCGCAGACGCCGGTGAGTTCGACGGTGTGCTCGACCGCGGTGAAGCCGGTGTCGGCGGCGATCCGGCCCGCCCACTCCTCGACGACCTCGGAGTCCACCGGCCGGCTGCGGCCGCAGTCGCGGCACATCAGGTAGTGGCGGTGTCCGTCGGCGGGGCGCAGCCGGTAGAGCCGCCCGCCGGCCTCGTCGCGTACGACATCGACGCCGCCGTCCGCCTCCAGCTCGCTCAGGGCGCGGTAGACGGTGGTCAGTCCGATCGCGTGATCGCCGGACATCAGAAAGGCGTACAACTCCTGGGCCGAGACGAAGTCCTGGCAGCCCGCGAGTGCGCGCATGACGGCCTTGCGTTGTCGGGTCATCCGGCCGCCCATGGCGCATCACCCCCTATGGCTTGTGCGGGTCGGCACGCTCCACCGTAGATGGAAATGAAATCCATGTCCATATGAGTGATCGGTCATGTGTTGGCCGACCGACGCCACCGTGGCAGCAGGGCCGCCGAAGCAGTCGGACGGCAACGGCCCGCTGCACCCGTGCCGGTGCGGCGGGCCGTGGGCCTGGAGGGTCAGGGGGAGGGTGGCGCTGAGGTCCCGGACGAGGCCATCAGCTTGCGGGTGGTGTGGTCGATCGCGGCGATGTGGTCGGCGTCGAAGGCGTGCCGCATGCCGAGGGTGTAGGCCGTGATGCCGAGGCCCACCCCGAACGCCATGGTTCCGACTCGTAGTGGCGCGGGACCACGAGCAGGAAAAGGATCCCGAAGGCGACCACGTGCAAGGCGACGATCACGGCCAGGAGGCCCGCGGTGCGGACGGTGTCCTCGCGCCGCCAGCGGAAGGAAGAGGGGGCGGCGGTTTCGGGCTCCGACCTTGCCGTCGCCACCGGCATGAGGGCCACCGCGGTGTCCCAGGCCCTGCGCCTGCTGCGAACCGCGGGCATCGTCCACGGCGAGAAGGACGGCCGAATCGTGCGCTACCGGCTCGTCGAGGGCCCGATGGCCGCGCTGCTCGAACACTGCGTGTCCCGAGAAGCATGACGAGACCCGGGAGAAGCATGACGAGACCCGCGGCCGCAGGCGATCGCGGCAGGCGTCGTACAACGCCCCGCGCAGGTGCGGCCGCTCGGTTCAGGCGTGTGCGTGTCCGGTACGACGGCGTGTGACCCGGCCGAGGACGATGTCCACCGCGAGGAAGCCGGCGAGCGGGATCGCGAGCAGCGGGACGTAGTAGCCGACGACGGCGACCATCGCGACGCAGGGCACCAGCACGTATACCGGCACCTGCCGCCAGGCGCCGCGGGGAATCGGGCGGCCGAAGGCGGAGCCGCGGCCGCGCTGCCACCACATGCGGTAGCCCCAGAGGATGAGGAGGATCAGGGCCAGGGCGAGGCCGGCCAGCGCGATCTGGTTGGCGAGGCCGAACAGGGTGCCGGTGTGGGCGTCGATGCCCCACCGGGTCAGTTTGGCCAGCACCGGGTAGTCGGCGAAGCGCAGCACGTCGGTGACCTTGCCGGTGGCCGGGTCGACGGCGATCGAGTCCTGCTTCTCCGGCCAGCTGCGCTGGATCTGCCGTACGACATAGGCGGAGGAGGAGTCCGCGGGCGGCACGATTTCGACTGGGTCGGACAGGCCCTTGGCACGGGCCGTCTTCAGGACGGCGTCGAGACCCACGTCGGACCGTGCGCCGGAGTGCGAGCCCATGTCCATGCCGTTCATGTCCATGCCCGCCATGGAGCCGTGTCCCTCGTGCCCGCTGCTCACCGTCGCGGTGACGGACGGTGTGGACTGGCCGAGGGCTTCGCGGAGGTCGCCGATGTTCGCTCCGGAGTAGGTGGACCAGGTCAGGCCGGTCGCCGACAGGAAGAACAGGCCGCCGGCCGCCCACACGCCCACCGTGCCGTGCAGGGTCAGGGAGCGCCGCCGCCCCGTGGCGCCGCGCACCTTGCGGCGGGCGCGGCGCCGGCCGAACCACAGCACCAGCCCGCCACCCGTGATCACCCACAGCCAGCTCGCGGCGAACTCGCTGTACAGGCGGCCGGTTTCGCCGAGGTGCAGGTCGCGGTGGAGTTCGTCGATCCAGGTGCGCAGCGGCAGGGCGCCGGTGGAGCCGTACTGCTCCAGCACGCCGCGCACCTTGCCGGTGTAGGGGTCCACGAACACGGCGAGCGTGTGGTCGGCGCCTACGCCCTTCACCCCGGACAGCAGTACGCGTGTGGTCGCATCGGGCTGCGGTGACGGCCGCACGGCGGAGATGGTGCCCTCGGGGTGGGCCTTGCGGGCGGCGGCCACCTGCTGGGAGATCGGCAGCTTGTGGTCGCCGACCGGGACGGTCAGTTCGTGGGCGTACACGATCTTCTCGGCCTGGAACGAGCCCGCGTACAGCAGTCCGGTGACCGCCGCGACGAGCAGGAACGGCGCGACGAACACGCCCGCGTAGAAGTGCAGGCGCAGCACCAGCGGGCGTAGCGCGCGCAGGGCCGAAAGAGCCGCCGCGGAAGCGGGGCCCAAGGTCGGCTCACCGGCGTCGCCGGCGGTGCGGGGTGGGGCGGTGGTGGGCGGTTCGACGGACATGGGGGGCTGCTCCTGCGGCGTACGGGTGTCATGTCAGCTGTCGGCCGATCGGAACGGTGAGTTCCGTGCCGTTGGTGTGATGTGGAACACCCGGTCGGTCGCGAGGGTCGGGCGGCCCGGCGTCGTGCAGCGACGGGAGCAGGGAGTCGCCCGTGCGGGCCGCCTTCGCGTTGCCCTGCGGCGGTCGGTCAGGCGATGCCGTCCAGCTTGCCTGCCTTGGCGTCGGCGACGATCGAGGAGAACTGGTCGGCACTCATCTGGACCTGCTGACCGAAGTCGTCGGTGAGGACGATGCGGCGGTCGGTGGGGGCGGCCGGGTCGACGAACAGCTGGGGACAGCCGCAGTCGCACTCGCCGCAGAACGTGGCGACGGGTTCAAGCCCGCTCGTGTCGGTCATGCTGATCCACCTCCGTGGCATGGGATTTGCGGCACTCCGGTGTCCGGACGGAACTGATGGAACGGACGCACCGGTGGGTGGCCGCGGGGGACTGCCCCGGGGATACCCGGCGCGGATGCGGCGGATGCGCGACCCCGTCGTGTGCAGGGGGCGCGGAGGTGGCGGGTGTGCGCCCGTGCTCCTTGGAGTGCTGCCGGTGCTTCGATTTCGCCAAGGTGGCTGGGAACTGAACGGCACTCGTGTCCGACTAGTAAGGAGGAGGCAGGTCGACCAGGTATGAGTCCGTGGTCGGTGATGCGTGTGCCTGGGCCGGGGGAGAGATCCTTTGGGCGCGTGGCAGCATCAGGTGCCGTGAGTGTGTCCCTGGCGGTGCGGAGCGTGCGCGCGGCGGTGTTCGCCGTGCTGTGCGTGCTGCTCGCTGCCGGAGGGCATGCCATGGCCACGGGCATGGCGCCGCCGGTGTGGGTGCAGGCCGCTGGGTTCGTGCCGGTCTTCGCGGTCGGCTGTCTGCTGGGCGGGCGTGAGCGGTCGCTGGCCGCCATCGGCAGGGGGACTCTGGCCGCCCAGGGCGGGTTGCACATGGGTTTCCACGCCGCCGAGCCCCATCACGCCGCGATGGTCATGCACGGCATGCGGATGGTCCAAGCGCCCCATGCACTGACACCGCACGCCACCGCCGCGCATGCCGGGGCGGCCCTGCTGCTGACCTGGTGGCTGCGGCGCGGTGAGGTGGCACTGTGGTCGCTGCTGCGGTGGGCGGTCGCGTTCGTGCCGGGGCTGGCCGCCTGGTGGCAGGTGGCCGGCGGGGCGTGGAGCGCACCGGCCGGGCCAGGGCAGGTGCGTCGGGCCGCCGGTGAGCCCTGGGCGTTGCGGCAGGCACGGCTGAGGTACGCCGTTCACCGACGAGGGCCGCCGCCCGGGATGTCGTACGCGCTGTCGTACGCGATCTGAACCCGACATCCCTTCTTCCGTACGGAGATCCCTCACCTCATGTCCAGGACCCGCACCATCCTGCGCCGCGCCGGCGCCGTCACGGCCCTGACCGCCGCCGGACTTCTCGCCGCCGCGGGCGTGGCCTCGGCGCACGTCACCGTCCACCCCGACAGCTACGCCAAGGGCGCCACCGACGGCGTGCTGACCTTCCGCGTCCCCAACGAGGAGGACAACGCCTCCACCACCAAGGTCCAGGTCTTCCTTCCCACCGACCACCCCGTCCTCGGCATGCTGGTCCACCCGCAGGACGGCTGGACCGCCCAGGTCACCAACACCAAGCTCAAGACGCCCGTCAAGACCGACGACGGCACCATCACCGACGCCGCCTCCGAGATCACCTTCAGCGGCGGAAAGATCGCGCCGGGTCAGTACGAGGACTTCAACGTCGCCTTCGGGCAGCTGCCCGACGACACCGACCAGCTGACCTTCAAGACCCTGCAGACGTACTCCGACGGCAAGATCGTCCGCTGGATCGAGGAGGCACAGGGCGGCCAGGAGCCGGAGAACCCGGCGCCCGTGCTCGAGCTCACCGCCAAGGGCGCGGACGAGAGCGGCAGCACCTCGACCGGCTCGCCGGCGAACTCGAAGAGCTCCGCGAGCGCCAAGTCGACCGCTTCGAGCAGCGACTCGACGGCCCGGGGCCTTGGCGTCGGCGGGCTGGTCGTGGGCGTGCTGGGCCTGGCAGCGGCTGTGTTCGCCGTCCTGCGCGGCCGCTCCACGGGATCCCGGGCCGAATAGCGCAGGTGCCCTGCCGACAGCCGGAACCCGGAAACCGTCGGCAGGGCACGCGTCCTTCGACGCGCGACGCCAGAGCACGGTTGTTCGTTATGTGATGTGCGCCATGGGTGTGCTCCGGAACTCTGGCGTCCGGTGGCCCGACTCCTGAAGCGGTACGGCTCGATCCGAACGGCGCCGTACGACGTGATCGGAGACGCGGTTGATGGACGAATCCCGGCAATCCTCCTCCAACGCGGGTGCGGTACTGCGGAAGCTGGTCCCACCGCCTGCCCTGTGCGGGTTCCTTCTCCTGCTGGCGCTGATGTTCGCGGTGTCGTACGCCGTCGGTTCCGCCGCCGGACCCGTCGCCCCGGGTATGCACGGCACCGGCGTACGCCCTGGCGGCGACGGCAGTGCAGGCGGAGGCACGGACGACATGGGTGACATGCACGGGGGAGGCCACTGATGGGAACGGAACCCGTGGGCACCCTCGTCACGACCGACCTGACCGTCGGCGGTATGACCTGTGCGGCCTGCGTGAGGCGGGTCGAGAAGAAGCTCGGCAAGCTGGACGGGGTCACAGCGACCGTCAATCTGGCCACCGGGCGGGCCCGGGTGAGTCATCCGGCGGAGATCGGTCCGGCGGAACTCGTCGCGGCCGTCGAGACGGCGGGCTATACGGCTGCCCTGCCCGAGCCGCCCAAGAAGCAGAAGCGCGGGGACGACGCCGAGGGCGAGGGCGCCCGGCAGGAGCGCGACCGGCTGGTGATCACCGCGCTGCTCGCGCTGCCGGTGCTGGTGCTGTCGATGGTGCCCGGTCTTCAGTTCCGGAACTGGCAGTGGCTGTGCTTCATGCTCGCGGCGCCCGTCGCGGTGTGGGGAGCCTGGCCGTTCCATGTACGGGCGGTGCGCGGGCTGCGGCACTCGGCGGCGACCATGGACACCCTGGTGTCGCTGGGGGTGGTGGCCTCTTTCTCCTGGTCGGCGTACGCGCTCTTTCTCGGCGGTGCCGGCGAGCCAGGGATGCGGATGCCGTTCACCCTCGTGCCCTCGGCCTCGGAGGGCGCCGCGCACATCTACCTCGAAGCGGCTGTGGGCGTACCGCTGTTCGTCTTGGCGGGCCGTTTCCTGGAGGCGCGTGCCCGGCGCGGGACGGGGGCGGCGCTGAGGTCGCTCGCCCAGCTCGCTGCCAAGGAAGTCTCCGTACGCGAGGACGGCACCGAACGGCTGGTTCCCATCGAGCAGTTGGGTGCCGGACAGGTCTTCGTCGTACGGCCCGGAGAGAGGGTCGCCACCGACGGCGAGGTCGTGGAGGGCGCCTCGGCCGTGGACCTGTCCCTGGTCACCGGGGAGAGCGAGCCGGTTGAAGTGGGTACGGGTTCGGCCGTGGTCGGCGGGGCCGTCAACGCCGGCGGCCTGTTGCTCGTCCGGGCCACCGCCGTCGGCGCCGACACCCAGCTCGCCCGGATCACCCGCCTGGTCACCGAGGCCCAGGCGGGCAAGGCGCGGGCGCAGCGGCTGGCCGACTCGGTGGCCGGTGTCTTCGTACCCGTCGTGCTGGCGCTGGCCGTCACCGCGCTCGGCTTCTGGCTCGGTGCGGGAGCCGATCCGCAGGCGGCCGTCACCGCGTGCGTGGCGGTCCTCGTCGTCGCCTGTCCCTGCGCACTCGGCCTGGCGACCCCGACCGCGCTGATGGCCGCGACCGGCCGGGGCGCTCAGCTGGGCGTTCTGGTCAGTGGACCGCAGGCTCTGGAGGGGCTGCAGCACATCGACGCGGTCGTATTGGACAAGACCGGCACCCTCACGTCCGGCCATATGAGCGTCGCCCGGGTGACCGCTGTGCCCGGCGGGCTCGGGAAGGAGGCGGTGTTGCGACTGGCGGGCGCGGTCGAGCGGGGCTCGGAGCACCCGCTGGGCCGGGCCATCGCCGCGTATGCCGGACGGGCCGCGCAGGGACAGCCGACGCCGGACATGACCAAGTTCGGCGCCACACCGGGGCAGGGGGTGCGCGGACGGGTCGAAGGCCGTCTGGTCGAAGTCCTCGTACCGGACGATGACTTGCCCACGATCCTCGCGGACGCCATGTCCAGGGCCGAGGCCGCCGCCCACACACCCGTCCTGGTCCGCGTCGACGGCGTGGCCGAGGCCCTGATCGAGGTCGGGGACGTCGTACGCCCCGGAAGCTACCGTGCCGTGGACCGCCTGCGGCGGCTCGGCGTCCGCCCGGTGCTCGCCACAGGTGACCGGGAAGCGCCCGCGCAGGCCGTGGCGTCGGCCCTGGGCATCGACGAGGTGCGCGCCCGCTGCACCCCCGAGGGCAAGGCCGACCTCGTACGGGACTTGCAGGAGCAGGGCTACCGGGTCGCGGTGATCGGCGACGGTGTCAACGACGCCGCCGCCCTCGCCGGTGCCGACCTCGGCATCGCCATGGGCAGCGGCACCGACGTGGCCATCGGGGCGGCCGACGTGACGCTGGTGCGCGGCGACATCGAGGCCCTCGCGGACGCGGTCCGGCTGGCCCGGCGCACCCTGGGCACGATCCGGGTGAATCTCCTCTGGGCGTTCGGCTACAACGTCGTGACCGTGCCGCTCGCCATGGTCGGCCTGCTCAACCCGATGCTCGCCGCGGCCGTGATGTCGGCCAGCTCGCTGCTGGTGGTCGGCAACAGCCTGCGGCTGCGCGCCTGGCAGCCCACGCCCGCCCGGAGGCGTACCCGATGACCGAGCAGAACCCCTGGCGGCCGTCGCGCCGCCGGCTGACCGACACACTGCTCGCCGCGGCCGTGCCCGTGGCCGCGTGCGGTCTCGCCCTGGGCGGCCTGACCACCTGGGCCGGGGCCGGGAAGGCGGGCAGCCCGGCGCGGATCGCCGTCACGTCCGGGCGGGTGTTCCTGCCTTACGGCGGCAGGACGGAGACCGCGGCGTTCTTCAACGTCTCCAACCTCGGCGGCGCGGACGACCGGCTGGTGAAGGTGACGTCCACCGACACGCGCGGAGAGATCACCTTGAGCCGGCACCGCACCACCGACAGTGGGGCCGCGTACAAGGCCGACGTGAACTCGGTGACCGTCCCTGCCGGTGGTGAGCTGTCCATGTCTCCGCAGGGCATGGACCTGACCCTGCGAGCGCGGGCGGGGTGGCAGGCGGGTGACCTGGTGCCGTTCACGCTGCACTTCGAGCACAGCGCGCCGGTCAGGACGATCGCGGTGGTGATCCGCTCCGGCGACGGAGTCTCCTGAACAGCTGCCTCTGGGGGCAGTTCGGCCTTGACGGGTTTGCTGGTGCAGGAAATCCGCGGCCGGAAAGTGCTTCCCAGAGAGATGTCGGGTAGGAACCCTCGTCAGTTCCGGCGTGGCGTCGTGGTCTGGATCACAGGCTGGGTATTGAGTGTGGTGCCCGGTGGATTTCCGTACCCACGCATGACGGCCGAAGCCCGGATGCGAGGATGAGGCGCCATGACAGCAGGGTGGTGTGCTCGCACGATACGGGCCGCGGTGTTCGCGGCCATGTGCGTGCTGCTCGCCGCCCTGGGCCACGTCCTGATGTCCGGCGCCGACGTGCCCGCGTGGGCGCTGGCCGCGGGCGGGGCCGTGACCGGTGCTGTCGGCTGGTGTCTGGCGGGGCGTGAGCGCGGGCTGCCGTTGATCGTGACGGCCGTGGTCGCCGCCCAGGCCGGGCTGCACGAGGCGTTCTCCTACGCGCAGTCGGCATCCGACGGTTCGGCCCCCGTGGACGCGAGCGGCATGGGCTCCATGGGCATGGGCTCCATGGGCATGGGGCACATGGCCATGGGGCACATGGGCGTGAGTCACATGGACCAGGCGGGTCAGATGGGCCACGCGGGACACATGGGGCACTCCATGGGCGGCGGCTCGTCGTCGTTCGGCATGCTCGCCGCTCACCTGCTTGCCGCGCTGCTGTGCGGGTTGTGGCTGGCATACGGCGAGAGGGCCGCCTTCCGGATCCTGCGGGCGGTGGCCGGATGGCTGGCGGCGCCGCTGCGGCTCCTGTTCGCTTCGCCCTTCACCCCGGACCGCCCGCGCGTCCGCCTGCGGCGCCGTCGCTCGGACCGGGCGCCGCGTCTGCTCCTTCTTAGCCACGCGATCACTTCTCGGGGTCCGCCTGTGGGGACGGCTGTCGTCTGAGGACAGCTGTTTTCCCGAGGCCGCCCGTCTGCGCCTCGGGCCGCGGCCGTACGACCGCGCAGGCGCTGTAGCGCCACCGCGCCGTAGGGCCGTCTCCCCTCTTCACCGGACCGCGCGCTTTTGCCGGCCGCTGGTTCGGATCACGGTTGACCCTAGAAGGACACCAGGTGATTACCTCTGCCCTGCCCACGTCGCGCGTCAAAAGCGACAAAGCGGCAGCACTCGACGAATCGATCACCGCATGGGCGCTGGCCGCCCGAAGCGGTGACGCGGACGCGGTCGAGCAGTTCGTGGGCGCCCTGCACCGCGACGTTCAGCGCTACGTCGCCCACCTTTGCGGCGATCCCCAGGCTGCGGACGATCTGGCCCAGGACACGTTCCTGCGGGCGCTCGGCAGTCTGCACCGGTTCGAGGGGCGTTCCTCGGCCCGGTCCTGGCTGCTGTCCATCGCCCGCCGCGCGGTGATCGACAGCTACCGGTACGCCGCCGCCCGCCCGCGCCTGTCCGACGTACCGGACTGGTGTGCAGCCATCGAGCTGGCTCAGTCGTGCGATCTGCCCGGTTTCGACGACGGCGTCGCCCTGCTGGATCTGCTGGCTTCGCTGCCCGATGACCGGCGGGAGGCGTTCGTCCTCACGCAGCTGCTCGGCCTGCCCTATGCGGAGGCCGCGGAGGTCGGCGACTGCCCGGTCGGCACGGTCCGCTCCCGCGTGGCCCGCGCCCGGGCGACCCTGATGGACCTGCTCGACGAGGCGGAGAGGCCCGTCGCGCCGGCGGCCTGATGCTCAGGGAGGGTGCCGGTGCCGACCGGGAAAACCCCGGCACCGACACCCTCGTCAGCATCTGAGAACGGTTCTCCTGCTTCGCGTCGCCAACTTTCCGGGAACTCACGGGAACTCGCGTGGCGTTCGCTCCGACTTCTGGAGCGGGTGACGGAGGTTCGCCCGTGTACCGAGTGAATCCGGGAGTTGTTCGATGCGTTCTCGAGTGTGGGGCTCTGCGGCGGCCGTCGTGCTCGGCGGCCTGCTGGCGGCGGGCTGCGGCGGCGGGGAGAAGAGCACGGGGAGCGAGGGCGCGGGGAAGGCCGAGGACACCGTCTCGGGCGCCCACCCGGTGTCCGTCACCGACTGCATGGGCGCCAAGACCACGTTCTCCGCCGCTCCGAAGAAGATCGTCACCAGCAACGCCTCCAGCCTGGAGCTGCTGCTGCGCCTCGGCGCCGGCGACAAGGTGATCGGCACCGGCTTCCCGCCCGGCAAGGGCACGCTGCCCGGCGCGCTCGACGCGCAGGCGCAGAAGGTGAAGGTGCTCAGCCAGAGCGTCATCCCCAAGGAGAAGCTGCTCGGCTCCGGCGCCGACCTGTACATCGACACCTTCGCCTCCATGGGCAGCATGGGCGGCGGAGGTATGGGGGACGCGCCGACGCCGGAGGAGTTCGAGGCGGCCGGGATCAAGCACATCTACCTGAAGTCCACCGCCTGCGCGGCGCAGAGCAAGACCCCCGTGACCGACCTGTCCGCGGTGGAGGCCGACATCACCTCCCTCGGCGCGGTCACCGGAACCGGCGCACGGGCGAAGGAACTCGTCGCCGGGATGAAGGAGAAGATCGGCGCCGTCCAGAAGGCGGTCGGAGGCACGGCGGAGAAGAACCGGCCGACGTACTTCTTCTTCGACTACGACGCCGGCACCAAGCAGCCCTCCGTCACCTGCAACCGCCAGGTCGCCAACGCGGTGATCACCCTGGCCGGGGCCCGCAACGTCTTCGCCGACTGCGACGGCGACTACAAGCAGGTCGGCTGGGAGGACGTGATCGCCAAGAACCCCGACTGGATCCAGCTCGGGATCCGCAACCGGGGCAGCGAGGCGGCGAACAAGAAGGCGTTCGACGAGGCCGAGCAGTGGTTGAGGTCCAATCCGGCGACCAAGGGCCTCAAGGCGGTCCAGGAAGGCCACCTCCTGCGCATCGGGTCGGAACGGACGACCATCGCGGGAGTGGAGAACGCCGGCACGGTCGAGGAGATCGCCAAGGCCCTCTACCCGGGCAGGGTCGGCTGACCATGGTCTTCACGCCGGTGCGCCGGAAAGCCACGGCTTCGGAAGGACGCGGTCTGCGCGCAGGACCACTGGCGCTGGTCCTCGCGGTGGCGCTGCTGGCCGCGCTGACGGCGGCCGTGTCCTGGGGTTCGACATCCATCCCGCCCGGCGAGGTGTGGGGCGTGGTGGGGCGAAGACTGTCCGGTGCGGCGCCGCGGCCCGGCACGGACGACCTGATCGTCTGGCAGCTGCGCGTTCCGCGCGCCCTGCTCGCCGCTCTGGTCGGCGCCGGGCTCGGTGTCGTCGGTACGGCCGTACAGGCGCTGGTGCGCAACCCGCTGGCCGACCCCTACCTGCTGGGCATCTCCAACGGAGCCTCCCTGGGCGCGGTCGCCGCGATCGTGCTGGGCGCCAGCGCGGGAGGGGCACTGGGCCTTGGCCTGTCCGGCGCGGCCTTCGCCGGTGCGCTGGCCACCTTCGCGCTGGTGTGGGCGGTGGCCCGGCGCGGCGGCGGATTCGCGCCGCTGCGCCTGGTGCTCGCCGGAGTGGCGATCGGTCAGTTCCTGTCCGGCTTCACCAGCTACCTGGTGTTGCAGGCCGGGGACGAGCAGCAGACCCACAGCGTGCTGTTCTGGCTCATGGGCAGCCTCAGCGGAGCGACCTGGCAGCTGCTCGCGGTCCCCGCCGTCGCCGTACCCGCCACCCTGCTCTGGCTGCAGGCGCGCGCCCGCGCACTGAACGCCTTGCTGATGGGCGACGAGACGGCGGCTGGCCTCGGCATCGACGTCACCCGTCTGCGCCGCGAACTGTTCACCGTCACCAGCGTGCTGACCGGCGTCCTGGTCGCGGTCTCCGGCGCGATCGCCTTCGTCGCCCTGATGGTGCCGCACGTCTGCCGCCTGGTCGTCGGCGGTGACCACCGGCGCCTGCTTCCGGTCTCCGCCCTGTTCGGCGCGGTGCTGCTGGTGGTGGTCGACGTCGTCTGCCGTACGGCCATGGACGCGCAGGAGCTGCCGGTGGGCGTGGTCACTTCGCTGCTCGGGGCCCCGGCCCTGCTGTATCTGCTGGACCGGCGTCTGGGGAGCGGTAGTTGAGGATCGACATCGAGGACCTGCACGTCGCCTACGCCGGCCGTACGGTCGTCGCGGGCGCCCACCTCATCGCCGCCGAGGGCCAGATCACCGGCCTGGTCGGGCCGAACGGCAGCGGCAAGTCCACGCTCCTGCGCACCGTCTACCGGCACCTGAAGCCCACCGCCGGTCGGGTACTGCTGGCCGGCACCGACCTGCGCGAGCTGAGCCCGGTCCGCTCGGCGCGACACGTGGCGGCCCTCCCGCAGGAGCGGGGCAGCGACTTCGAGCTGAGCGTGCGTGAGGTCGTCGCCATGGGCCGGACCCCCTACAAGCGAGCCTTCGCCGGTGAGGACGCCGGCGACCGGGACATCGTCGCCCGCGCCTTGGCCGACGTCGGCATGGACGAACAGGCGGGTCGCCGGTTCACAGCCCTGTCCGGCGGGGAACGCCAACGCGTCCTGCTGGCCCGCGCCTTCGCCCAGGACCCCGACGTCCTGGTCCTCGACGAGCCGACCAACCACCTCGACATCCGCCACCAGGTCGAACTGCTCGCCTTGCTCCGCGCCCAGCGCCGTACGACCCTGGTGTCGCTGCACGATCTCAACGTCGCCGCCTCCGTCTGCGACCGCCTCCACGTCCTGCACACCGGATCGGTCGTCGCCTCCGGCCCGCCCCGCGAGGTCCTCACGCCCGCCCTGCTGGCGGAGGTGTTCGGGGTGCGGGCGGCCGTGGTCGACCATCCCCTCACCGGCGACCCGCTGATCGCCTTCGACCACCGGGCACCCGCCGACGCGGAGCCGGCTGTGGCAGTGGAGACGCACACCGGCGCGTGAACACGGCGGGGAAGGACGGCGGGGGTGGTGCCGTCCTTCCTGCTCTGCGGGTCCGGTCAGGCGGCCACCGAGTCCGCGACGCCGTAACCGGCCTCGACGATCGCGGCGCGCAGCCGTTCGTCGTCGAGGTCCGTGCCGTGCACGGTGACGGCGTTGGCGGAGAGGTCGACCACGATCTCGCTCACCCCGGGTACCTCGGAGACCTCTTCCCTGATGCTCGCCGCGCAGTGCTCGCAGCTCATTCCGGTGACGTTGTACTGCTTCTGGGCCATGGCGCAACTCCTGGAAGCTGATGGGGGGTTTGGCGTGACGTACGTTCGCGCGAACGCGGAGGTTCAGGCTGTCGCCGTCACCTCAGTAGTCGGATGAGCGGAGCCTGAAGTTCCGCCGTGAGCAAGCTGATTCCGATGGTCCTCGGGGGGCTCAACTGGCCGACGGGGCTACTTCCAGCCTTCCCGCCACATTTTTTGGGACAGGTCCGGGAACTCACGTGCGATCCCTCCCGACATGTGGGACGAGGCTGCCTTCCGGCAGCCCGCCCACGAAGGTGAGGGGCGGAAAGGTGACAGACCACAGACCCGGATCGGAACAGCCCGGGCACATACCCGACGGCTCTGCCGGCGAGGACCGCTGGCTGCTGGTGGCCGTGGCGGGCATGCTCTCGTTCGTGGCGATGCTCGACATGAACATCGTCAACGTGGCTCTCGCGGACATCGCCGATGGCCTACACGTCTCTGCAGCGACCGCCCAGTGGGCCGTGCTCGGATACCAGCTTTCCGTCGTCGCACTGCTGTTGCCCGTCGGCCGCTGGCTGGACGGCGTGGGGATGCGCTCCGCCGTACTCGCCGCGACCGCCGGCTTCGCCCTGTGCAGCGCGCTGGCGGCCGCCGCTCCCTGGGCTGCCTGGCTGATCGCCGCCCGCATTGCGCAGGGCGCGTTCGGGGCAGTGCTGTTCGTGCTGATGCCGGTCCTCGCGCTCCGCTCCGTACGGCCCGAAAAGCGAGGGCGGGCGATGAGCGTGCCCGCGACCCTGGGCCCGCTGGGGGCGGTGACCGGGCCGGCCGTGGGCGGGCTGCTCCTGGACCATCTGGGCTGGCACTCCGTCTTCCTCGTCAAGATCCCCTTCTGTGTCCTCGCCCTGGTGGTGGCCTGGCGCGCGATGCCGCCGGACGGCGCCCTGCGCCGGCCCGACCGGCGCTCGGCAGCAGACGCCCTCCTGGTGGCCGCCGGTGTGGCGGCGCTGCTGCTGGCGCTGACCCTGGCCTCGGACCGTCCGGCGTGGCTGGTACTCGCGCTCGCAGCAGCCCCGCCGCTGTGGTGGTGGCTGCGTGGTCCGGGCGGCCGTCCGGTGACCGGCGTGCTGGGTGTCTCGGGGCTGTTCCGGGCACACGGGGCGGTACTGGCGCTCGCGGCCGGCTTCGCCGCCATGCACTACGTCGTCGCCCTGCATCTCCAACGCGACGACGGCGTCAGCGCCACGACCACCGGGCTCACCGTGCTCGCCTTCCCGCTCGGCATGGGCTTGGCCGGACCACTCGGCGGACGCCTCGCCGACCTCCCCCACTCTCGGCTCCGCTCGAGCGGGGGGACCCCCATCGGCGCCCGCCCGACAGCGGTCACCGGCGCCGCGCTCACCGCCGCCGGCCTGCTCCTCCTCGTTCCGCTGGGCGGCGACTGGTCACCGCTGGACGTCGCCTGGCGGCTGGCGTTGGCCGGCATCGGCATGGGGCTGAACGGCGGCCCGACCCAGGCCCTGGTCATGGGTGCCGCCCCGCCGGAGCGGACCGCGACCGTCGGCTCGACCGTCCAGCTCGCCCGCAGCCTCGGTTTCACCCTGGGCCCAGCCCTGGCCACCGCCGCCTGGGGCCTTGCCGGAGCTGCCAACGGCGTGCACGCCGGACTCGTCGTGGCCGCCACCGCCGCTTGCCTCGCCGTACCTCTGCTGGCACTGCCCGCCCGACGCCCGGCCGCTGTGCCGGAGAAGACCACCGACGCGGCTTCCGCCGCCCGTCCCTGAGCCAAGGAGTCACCCGTATGTGCGGAATCACCGGCTGGGCGTCCTTCCACCACGACGCCCGCACCCAAGCCCCGGTCATCGAGGCCATGACCGCCACCCTCACGCCCCGCGGCCCCGACGCCGGAGGGATCTGGCTCGGCGAACGCGCAGCGATCGGCCATCGCCGCCTGGCCGTCATCGACCTCGAAGGCGGCGTACAGCCGATGCCCGATCGCCCCGAGCAGCCGGACATCGTGCTCACCTACAGCGGCGAGGTCTACAACCACCACGCACTCCGGGCCGAGCTGCGTGGCCGGGGCCATGTGTTCCGCACGCGCAGCGACACCGAGGTGGTCCTGCGGGCCTACGCCGAATGGGGCGAGGCGGTGGCCGAGCACCTGGAGGGCATGTTCGCCTTCGCCGTCTGGGACGAGCGGGCGCAACGGCTGCTGCTGGTGCGTGACCGGCTCGGCGTGAAGCCGCTGTTCTGGGCCGCCGTCGACGGCGGCCTCGCCTTCGCCTCCGAACCCAAGGCCCTGTTCGCCCACCCCGAGATCCAGCCCCGCGTGGACGCCGACGGGCTGCGGGAGGCGTACAGCCTGCTGTTCAACACCGGGCCGACCGTGTGGTCCGGGGTCCGGGAGGTCGAACCCGGGGGCCTGCTGGTCCTTGACCGGGACGGCATCCGCGAACGCCGCTACTGGCAGCTCGAGGCCAGGGACCACGCCGACGATCAGGAAATGACGGTGGAGCGGATCCGTACGCTGGTCGGCGCGGCGGCCCGCAGCCAACTGGAGGCCGACGTCCCCCTGTGCAGCCTGCTCTCCGGCGGCATCGACTCCACCGTCCTGACCGCGCTGCTCGCCGACGAACTACGACTGCGAGAGGGGACGGAGGCGAGGATCCGCTCCTACGCCGTCGACTACAGCGACCAGGCCGAACAATTCACGGGCGACGTCCTGCGCACCGGCCACGACACCCCGTTCGCCACCGAGGCCGGCGCCTTCATCGGCACCGACCACAGCACCGTCGTCCTCGACCCGCGAGCCCTGCTCGACCCCGAGCACCGCAAGGCGGTCGTCGTGGCGCGTGACTCGCCGATCGGGGTGGGCGACATGGACACCTCTCTGTACCTGCTCTTCGGCGAGATACGGCAGCACTCCACCGTCGCCTTGTCCGGCGAGGCGGCCGACGAGGTCTTCGGCGGCTACCCCTGGTTCCACAATCCGAAGGCTCTGGCGGCCGAGACCTTCCCCTGGCTGCTGGTGACGGGCGACGAGGCCGCAATGCCGCTTAATCCCGAACTGGACCTGCGCATCGGCGAGTTCCGCGACGACACCTACCGCAGCGCGCTGGCCGCCGTACCGCACCTCGACGGCGAGAGCCCCGCCGAACACCGGCAACGCGAGATGCAGTACCTATCCCTCACCCGCTGGCTGCGCCAACTCCTCCACCGCAAGGACCGGCTGAGCATGGCCCAGGGACTGGAGGTGCGCGTCCCGTACTGCGACCACCGGCTCGTCGAGTACGCCTTCTCCACGCCCTGGGCACTGAAGAGCTTCGACGGCCGCGAGAAGAGCCTGTTGCGTGCCGTCGGCACCGGCCTTGCCCCGGACTCGGTGCTGTACCGGCCCAAGAACCACTACCCGGCGACCCACCACCCCGACTACAACCGCGGCCTGCAGGACATGGCCCGCGACGCGCTGGCCATCGAACAGGTCCGGGCGCTGGCCGACGAGACCCGGATCAAGCCCTGCCTCGACACCCCGTCCGACCGACTGGAGTGGGGCCACCGCCTGCGCCTGGAACGCGTCGTCGACCTTGCCCTGTGGCTGGACCACCACCGCCCCGAACTCGCCCTCTGAGGAGCCTCCGCATGACCCTCCAGGAACCGATGCCCGGCACCGATCCGGACGTCCTGCCCGACCCGGTCCCGCTGATGGGCTGCCCCTACAAGGCCGACCCCTACCCCCTGTACGAGCAGATGCGCGAGGCCGGCCCGGTCCACCGCGTCCTCTTCCCCAGCGGAGTGCAAGCCTGGCTCGTCACCGGCTACGACGCCGCCCACGCCGCGCTGAACGACGACCGCCTGGGCAAGAACCACGACCGCGGCAACGACCGCTGGCGCGCCCGCGCCTCGATCATGCCCGAGCCCCAGCACTCCCAGCTCCAGGTCCACCTCCTCCACCAGGACCCGCCCAAGCACACGCGCATGCGCCGCTTCGTCACCGACGCCTTCACCCCACGCCGGATCGAGAGCCTGCGCCCCCGCTTCCAGGAACTGGCGGACGCCCTGATCGACGCCCTGCCCGAAACCGGCCCCGCCGACCTCGTCACCGGCTTCGCCGCCCACTTCCCCTTCCAGGTCCTCGCCGAAGTCATCGGGCTTCCACAGGATTTGGCGGCCCACTTCGACCGCGACTGGGGCAAGGTCGTCCAGCCGGTCGGCCCCACCGACCCCGGACGCCCGCTGTACGAGGCGCGTCTGCACGGCCTGCAGAGCTACATCGCCGACGTCGTTGCCCACAAGCGCGAACACTGGGACGACGACCTGCTCAGCCGCCTGGTCGTGGCACGCGACCGCCGTGAACTGTCCCAGGAAGAGCTGGACTCCATGATCTTCCAGCTCCTCGTCGCCGGCCAGGAACCGGTCACCAACCAGATCACCACGGCCCTGATCGCCCTCTTCCGCAACCCGGACCAACTGGCCCGGCTCCGCGACGAACCGGACCTGCTGCCGCGCGCGGTCGAGGAACTCCTCCGTTACGACAGTGCCTTCGAACTGACCACCTGGCGCTTCTTCGACAAGGACAGCGACCTGCACGGCACCGAGGTACCGGCCGGCGACTCCGTGATCGTGTCCCTGTGCGCCGCCAACCGCGACCCGCGCCGCTTCCCCGACCCCGACACCCTCGACCTCGACCGCACCCCCAACCCCCACCTCGCCTTCGGCCACGGCATCCACTTCTGCCCCGGCGCCGCCCTCGCCCGCGCCGAACTCCAGATCGCCCTGGGCGCCCTGCTCACCCGGCTGCCCGGCCTGCATCTCGCCATCAAGGCCGAGGACATCGAGTGGATCCCCGCCGTCCTCGGTCGCGGCACCAACAGCCTGCCCGTCGGCTACGACCGACGCCTCTGACACCGACGTAACGCTGACCGTGTCCGGCCACACCGGCCGGACCGGTCTCGGCTGACCCAAACCCGCTGACCACTGGCGCCTGGCGTGCATTCCCGCCACGGCGCCATATCGACATGCCCTCGTACTGCAGGAGGAACGACATGCCCCTGACGACTGCGTCAGACGCCCTCCCCACCCGCATCGGCACCGAGATCCTCAACCTGCTCCTGCCGCATCACCGCACGACCGATCCCGCTCCCGTTCCCGTCCCTGCGGAAGCATTCCCCCATCAGCTGCGCCGCATCGCCGACTTCGTACGCGAGGGCGCGCCCATCGTCTTCACCCTGCCCGCCTTCCCCTGCAAGTCCCCCAACCCGGCCAAGGTCCTCGGCCACCTCCCCGACCAGGGCGAACGCCTCTCCCTGACGTTCCTGAACACCCTGTGCACCGAGATCGAGCGGATCTATCCGCCCGGCGCGCGCGTGATCATCTGCTCCGACGGCCACGTCTTCGGCGACCTCATCCACGTCCCCGACCACCACATCGACGCGTACGCCGACGACCTTCGAATACAGATAGCCCGACTGGGCCTGGACAGACTGTCCGTCTTCGACCTCCGCGACATCCTCGGCGACCTCCCGCACGACACGAAACGCGCCCACGTCCACGACCGCCACGCCCCCACGCTGGACGCTCTGCGTGCCGAGGCCCGTACCGATGACCAGACCCTCGCCCTCTACCGGGGCATCACGCGCTTCCTCGTCGAGGACACCGCCGACTGGACCGGCACCCGCTCCGCCCTCCAACGCGCATGCCGGCAACGCGCCTACGGCGTCATCCAGCGCAGCCGTGCCTGGGGCGACCTGATCGCCGAGCACCACACCCACGCCGTACGCCTCTCGATCCACCCGCAACCCGTCGGCGCGCCGAAATTCGGCATCCGCCTCCTTGACGCCCCCGACGCCTGGACCACCCCCTGGCACTCCGCCGCACTCCACCGCGCCGACGGCACCTGGACGCTCATGCCCCGAGCGACGGCGGCTCGACTGGGCCGGCTGATCCAACGCGACGGCAGGCCCAGCCACTTCGAGCACAACTGATCAGGCCGGGGTCACGGCGACGGCCACTGTGCCGTCGCCGGTGTCCGCGGTACGGGTGCTCCAGCGCTCCTCGACCTTGGCCAGGCGCCAGTAGGCGATGGCCACGGCCCAGACGACCACGAACAGACCGACGATGACGTAGCCGACGTTGTCCAGGTCCAGGCCCGAGATCCAGCCGGTGACGTCGTCGTCGAGGCCGAGCTTGTCGTGCAGGACGCCGACCAGCTCGATCGTGCCGACGAAGAAGGCGACGGCGATGGACAGGCCGGTGATCGTGAGGTTGTAGAACACCTTGCGCACCGGGTTGGAGAACGCGGGGCGGTGCCGGGGCCGCGGTGCCGGGGCGGGAGGGTGTGTGGGAAAGAACCGCCCCTCCACACCCCCCTCTTGGTCTAGACCGCTGTTGATCGGCTGCTACCGTCGGGCCCGGACGGCCTCGACCGAGAGGGGACAGCGGTGGCACTGGACGACGCGCCGGGCAGGCGCCGGGCCTTCATCGGCTCGTTCACGGCGGCGGGCGGACCCGGTCTGGTGTCCGCGGAGGTCGCGCCGGACGGCGCCCTCACCCTGCGCGCCGCCGCGGACGACGTCCCCGACCCCTCGTATCTCGCCCTGGCCCCGGACGGCGGCATGCTCTACGCCGTCAGCGAGACGGCCGCGGGCGCCGTCGCCGCCTACCGCGTCGCCGGTGACCACCCCGAGCTCGCCGGTCCGCCCGTGCCCGTGGACGGCAGCGGCCCGACCCACCTCGGCCTGTACGCCGGGCATGTGCTGACCGCCAACTACGGCTGCGGCAGCGTCACCGCCGTACCCCTGCGCCCGGACGGCACGCTCGCCGCCAAGCCCTCCGGACGGCTCCAGCACACCGGCTCCGGCCCGCACGACCGGCGCCAGCGCGGCCCGCACGCCCACCAGGTGCAGCCCGACCCGAGCGGCCGGTGGGCCGTCAGTGTCGATCTCGGCACCGACTCGGTACGGGTGTGCTCCCTCGCGGACGGTGTCCCCGTCCTGCACCGCGAGATCGCCCTGCGTCCCGGCTCCGGCCCCCGCCACCTGGCCTTCCACCCCGACGGCGAGCACGCCTACGTCGTCAACGAACTCACCCCGACGGTGACCGTCTGCCGCTGGGACGCCGCCGGCGCCTTCCTGAAGCCGCTGACGGAGGTCCCTGTGCTGCCGGGCGCGCCGGCCGGCGACGCCTATCCGTCCGGGATCGTGGTCTCGCCCGACGGCCGCTTCGTGTGGACCGCCACCCGCGGCGAGGACATCCTGTCGGTCCTCGCCGTCGTCGGCGACGGACTCCGGCTCATCGGCGCGGTGACCTGCGGGGGAAACTGGCCGCGCGCGCTCGCCGAGCACGACGGCTACCTGTACGTGGCCAACGAGCGCTCCGGCGACGTGACCTGGTTCACCGTGGACGAGGCGACAGGACTGCCCCGCTACGACGGCTCCGTGCCGGTCCCTGCGGCCTCGTGTGTCGTCTTCGGCTGAGTGCTCCGCACGAAGGGCGCACAAAGGGCGTACGAAGGGCGAAGGGCCCGCTCCGGGGTGTGGAGCGGGCCCTGTGTCGTACGGGTGCCTGGGGTGCCGGCGTGGGTCAGCGGACGGGCATGCCCTGCGGCTGCTGCGGGGCGATGCCCAGTGCCGTCGTGTACTTGGCGAGGGCGAGCTTGCCGATCGCCGGGTAGGCGCCGAGCGCCTCGGCCGTGGCGCAGCCCGCCTCCTGGGCGGCCGCCGCCAGCAGCGCCGGGTCGATCTCCGGGCCGATCAGATACGGCGCCAGGGCCAGCTGCTGCGAGCCCGAGGCACGCAGCTGCTCGGCGACGGAGGCGATCGAGCCCTCCTGGTCCAGCGCCGCCGCCATCACCGGTACCGCCAGGCGCGCGGCGAGCAGCATGCCGGTGATCCCGGCCGCCTGTACGGCCTCCTCGCCGCCCACGGAGGCCAGGATGATGCCGTCGGCGGCGGTGGCCACCGTGAACAGGCGCGCACGGTCGGCACGGGCCAGGCTCGCCTCGGACAGCCGCACGTGCAGCGCCTCGGCGAGCAGCGGGTGGGGGCCGAGGGCATCGGTCAGATCGGCGGCGACCCGGCTGTCCATCACGGACTGGCGGATCTGGCGCAGCAGGGCGCTGTCCGGACCGGCCAGCAGCGGGACGACGACGGCGACCGGGCCGTCGGGCTCCTTGACCCCTTCGACCCCGGCGGCGACGGCCTGCTCGTAGCGGGCCGTGCGCTCCTCGGCCGCGCGCACCAGCACGGACCGGAGCGAGGGGAACTCGGCGTCGTCCCCGTCCAGGTACCCGATCCGGACGTCCAGGCCGGGCAGCTCGGAGCGGGCGATGCTCACGACCTCCTCGGCGAGGCCGCGCGCGGCGGCGCTGGGCGCACCGGGCACCGCGAGGGCGAGCGCGGGCGCGCCCTCGGGAGCCACCAGCGGTTCCGGTCGGCGGTGCCGTCCGGGCTGGCGGGGTCGCGGCATTCGTACTGGCAGGCCGGACTCGGGTCCAGTGGGGGAGCTCATGGCGCCGCATGTTACTGGCTTTGCGGGTTACTCCGTTCGGGGAGGGTGCAGGTGAGCGGTATCCGTCCGGATTTGTCTGATGAGTTACGCGACCGCGACACGTGTTGTGGTCATGTGCCGGGAACATGGGCTGACAAAGGGGCCACAAGGGGGAACTATCCGCTTTTGCGGGTGTCTCATTCGCTCGCCGCGGGGACCACGTGAAGCATGGTCGGTTCACCCGGCAGGGTGAACGAGCCGGCCGCCAGGTCGCTCGCGATCCGTACCGAGCCGTGCAGGGGATCGCCCTCGGCCGGCACCTGCACCGCGTGCGGCAGCCGAGCCGCCAGCTCCTCGCCCAGCGGCACGAGGAGGGGGTCGCCCAGGCGGAACAGGCCGCCGGTGAGCGCCACTCGGGGCGCCCCGTCGGCCGGGCAGACGGCCGCGGCGGACTCGGCCATGTGCCGGGCCGCGGTGTGCAGGATGCCCTCGGCGACCTGGTCGTGCGCGGCGCACGCGGCCACCCGGGGCGCGAAGGAGGCCAGTACGGCGGGCCGGTCGGAGCGGGGGTAGAGCTGCCCCGGCAGACCACCCACGGGGCCGAACTGCTCTTCCGCCGAGGCCAGCAGCGCTGCCGAGCCGCCGTCCCGGCCGTCGTGGGCGCGTAGCGCCGCCTCCAGACCGGCCCGTCCGATCCAGGCGCCGCTGCCGCAGTCACCGAGCAGATGACCCCAGCCGTCGGCCCGCCGCCACGCCTTCAGATCGGTGCCGACCGCGATCAGGCCGGTGCCCGCGGCGAGCACCGCGCCCGGACACGGCCCCAGGGCGCCGACGTACGCGGTGACGGCGTCGGCGGCGAGCGCCACGCGCCGTACGCCCAGTTCGCGGGCGAGTGCGCCCGGCAGTTCGGCACGCAGGGCGTCGCCCAGGGAGGCGAATCCGGCGGCGCCGACGACCGCGGTGCCCAGCTCCGCCACACCGGCCTCGGCGGCGGACGCACGGGCCAGCGGGACGAGTTGGGCCATCAGATGGGCGGGATCGATGCCCCGCGCACCCGTGCGGACCGGTTCCCGTGACTCCCGCCGTGCGGTGGGCGCCCGGCCCGGCACACCGACGGCGACCCGCAGACCCGAGCCTCCCGAGTCCACCGCCAGATAACCGGGGATGGTCACGGCAGACGCCAGTCCACGGGCTGGCCGCCCTGCTGGATCAGCAGGTCGTTGGCTCGGCTGAACGGACGCGAGCCGAAGAAACCGCGGTCGGCCGACATCGGCGAGGGGTGCGCGGACTCCACCGCCGGCAGGCTGCCCAGCAGCGGACGCAGATTGCGGGCGTCCCGGCCCCACAGGATGGACACCAGCGGCTTGCCGCGCGCCGCCAGGGCCCGGATCGCCTGCTCGGTGACCTCCTCCCAGCCCTTGCCGCGGTGGGCGCCCGGGCTGCGCGGAGCCGTGGTCAGCGCCCTGTTGAGCAGCAGGACGCCCTGCTGGGTCCACGGCGTGAGGTCGCCGTTGGCCGGCTGGGGCAGTCCCAGGTCGCTGTTCAGCTCGCGGAAGATGTTGATCAGGCTGGGCGGCAGCGGGCGTACCTCGGGCGCGACCGAGAACGACAGGCCCACCGCGTGTCCCGGGGTCGGATACGGGTCCTGACCGACGATCAGGACCCGTACGTCGTCGAAGGATTGCTGGAAGGCCCGCAGGACGTTGGGTCCGGCCGGGAGGTAGGTGCGTCCCGCGGCGATCTCCGTGCGCAGGAAGTCGCCCATCCCGGCGATCCGTCCGGCGACGGGTTCCAGGGCCTTCGCCCAGCCTGCTTCGACGATTTCATGCAAGGGTCGTGGTGCCACGGGCGAAACCCTACTGCCGTACACAGGCGGGTGATCAACCCATGGCCGAAGCCCGACCCGGACGACCCTGCGGCCCGGCCATGCGGCTCAGCCGATCACCGCCGCCCGTACGCACAGCACGTCCGGCAGATGCGCCGCCAGCTCCTGCCAGCTGTCGCCGTCGTCGGCCGAGGCGAACACCTCGCCGTTGCGGTTGCCGAAGTACACACCCGCCGGGTCGGCGTCGTCCGTGCACAGGGCGTCCCGCAGGACCGTGCCGTAGTGGTCCTCCTCCGGCAGCCCGGCGGACAGCGGCTCCCAGGTCCGGCCGGCGTCCGTGGTGCGGAAGACCCGGCAGCGGTGCTCGGCGGGCACCCGGTCCGCGTCGGCGTTGATCGGGAAGACGTACGCCGTGTCCGCCCGGTGCGGATGGGCGGCCACCGCGAAGCCGAACGTGGACGGCAGGTCCGCGCCGATGTCGGTCCAGTGCGCGCCCGCGTCGTCGCTTCTGTACACCCCCCAGTGGTTCTGCAGGTACAGCCGGTCCGGGTCGCCCGCGTCCTTGGCGATCTTGTGCACGCACTGGCCGAACTCCGGGTTCGGATCCGGCAGGAACACCGCGGACACACCGGAGTTGGACGGCACCCAGCTCGCGCCGCCGTCGGTGGAGCGGAACACCCCGGCCGTCGAGACGGCGACGGTCACCGTCTTGGGGTCGCGGGCGTCGGTGAGCACCGTGTGCAGGCCCTCACCACCGCCGCCCGGCACCCACTTCGAGCGCGTCGGATGCTCCCACAGCGGCCGGACCAGCTCGAAGCTCTCGCCGCGGTCCTCCGAGCGGTACAGCGCCGCCGGTTCCGTGCCCGCGTAGACCACGCCGGGCTCGGCGGCGGCCGGGTGCAGCTGCCAGACGCGCTCCAGGGAAGCGCCGGTGTCCTTGGGGAACTTGACGGCCGGCTGCGGCGGTTCGGTCCAGGTGCGGCCGAGGTCGTCGGAGTGGAAGACCGACGGTCCCCAGTGCGCGCTGTCGCCGCCCGCGAGCAGCCGTGGCCGGTTCTCGCGGGTGTCGATCGCGACCGAGTAGACCGCCTGTGCGTTGAAATACGGGCTGTCGTCGAACTCCCAGGAGCCGTGGCCCCTCCGCCGCCCGATGAACAGGCCTTTGCGGGTGCCCACCGCCAGCAGTACCTCGGTCATGCCGATCACCTCCGGGACGCCTTCGTCCAGGTAGTCGTGTTCGTCCAGGTAGTCGTGAGACAGGTAGTCGTCAGTTATCGGCCAGTCTGCACCCCACCACTGACACTCTCCCCTGGAGTGCACGTTCTCGCAGGTCACGGCGGTGTCGTCGGCAGGTGACGAAGATCGGCCGGGGCCCGTTGGGGCATGCGCCTGCGCGAGAGGGGTGTCTCGTGCGACCGTCGGTCAGACGGCTCGTCGTGAGCAGCGGAGCGATCTCCCGCGTATGGGAGGGCGGTCCGGCCGGTCGGTGCGCTCGTGAGGAGGATGCCTTTGAAGGCGTTCCGTGGTCCGAAGGTGTGGCTGTGGCGCTGGCGGCGCAACCCGCTCAAACGCCGGGCCGATGTGGTGGAGGCCTGGGTGGTGCTCGGCGCCTGGCTGCTGACCGTCCTGGCGGGGGTCACGGCCGGCCTGTTGGCGGCCCGGTCGGTGGAGCACGGACTCGCGCGGGAGCGGGCGGACTGGCGCCCCGTCGTGGCCCGCGTCGTCGGACGG
Source organism: Streptomyces sp. NPDC001709 (assembly GCF_053596375.1). Taxonomy (NCBI): domain Bacteria; kingdom Bacillati; phylum Actinomycetota; class Actinomycetes; order Kitasatosporales; family Streptomycetaceae; genus Streptomyces; species Streptomyces sp. NPDC001709. The sequence goes on from NZ_JBSFGB010000036.1 coordinate 79,944, forward strand.
GCCCCGGGAACCACCCCCCTGCACCACCACGCCTCCGCCGGTGAACGGGTCTGGGCCAAGGTGCGCTGGACCGTGGCCGACGGCTCGACCCACACCGGTCAGGTCCGGGTGGAGCCCGGCAGCAAGGCCGGCACGCCGGTCACCGTCTGGACCGACCCCCAGGGCCACCTCGCCAACCGACCCGCCTCCGCCTCCCAGGCCGCCTTGCGCGGCAGCCTGATCGGCTGCCTGGTGGGCGTGACCGCGGCAGCCGTTCCCTTCGTCAGCGGCCTCGCCCTGCGCGGCCGCCTGGAACGCCGCCGCATGGACGCCTGGGACACGGAATGGGCACGGCTCGGACCACAGTGGGGACGCATGGTCTGACCACGGCCGGCGGCCCGGCGCCCGTCCGGCCCAGGGAGCGGGCCGCTGTCGTACGGCGACGCGCCCCTCCGGCACGCCGGCCCCGCCGGCCCGGGCTTCGACCCCGTCCAGGAGGTCGCCCGTGTTCGGGCCTTGGACGCCGCCGGCCAGGCCCTCGTCGGCGGTATCCAGCGGGCCGACTCCCAGGACCAGGTCTCAGGACCGTCTCGCCCCCGAACTCACCGGCTCCGGCAAGTGCCCGCCGTGACGCCCCTACAGCACCGCCAGCACCTCCCGGCACGCTCTCAGCAGCTCTTCGTCCTCCGGTACGGCGCGGCGGCCGCCGAATCCGCTCGCGTGGGGCAGATGGCGGCGCGGCGCGGCCAGTTCCGCCGCCACCAGGGGCCGTAACGGCGCGGCCGCCGGGCCCATCGTGGTGAGGCAGTGGGCGATCGGGCGGCGGGTGTGCGGGTCCTGGGCCCAGGCCGTCCGGAACACGGGCAGGACCGGATCCGGATCCGCGTCGATGCGCCACAGCGCGCACGCGGCCGACACCCGCCCCTGCGCCGGCCACGAGCAGGCCATCCGGCGCAGGGCGGGCAGCGCGGCGCGTGCGGCCGGACCCAGTCTGCCGAGCTGCCCGGCGGCCAGGCACCGGCTCGCCGGATCACCCTGGGTCAACTCCTGCAGCAGCACGGGCAGTACGGCGGAGGCGTCCTCCCGTGCCGACCACAGCGCGCCGGCCGCGGCGGCGGCGTGCCGGGTGTGCAGGAGCGTGCGCAGGACGGGTGCCGCATGAGCAGCGGCGCCCAGGGCCTCCAGCGTCCCGACGACCTGGGCCACGATCGCGTCGCGCGCCCCCAGTCCGCCGGGAGCGCCCGACAGCAGCCGCAGCACCTCGGGCACCGCCTCCTCGTCCCCCACGGCGCCGACCGCGGCCAGCAGCGGGGCGGCGAGCCGGGCGGCTGAGGGGGAGTCGAGCGGGATCCGGCCGAGCCGGTGCCGTATCGCGGGCGCGAGCGGGGCCGCGGCGGCGCCCAGGTGGGCCAGTTCGAACCCCAGGTCCGCCGGCGTGGCCGGACCGGCCAGCAGCTGGGCCAGGGGCGGGACCGTGCGCGGATCGCCGCTCCTGGCCAGCGCCTTGAGCGGACCGCCCAGCGTGGGGGAGCCGCGCTCGAGGCGGTGCGTCCACAGGTCGGGCCGGGCCCACACCAGTGCGTACAGGTCGTCCGCGGCGGGCGCGGCCAGCGTGAACAGCTCGGACAGGACGGTGACAGCCGCGTCCCGCAACCGGTCCTGCTCGGCGTCCAGTTGGGCACCGAGCAGCCCGACGGTCGCGCTGTGGTCTCCGCGCCAGCCGCGCAGCAACGCCGCCGCCAGCCACACGGCGTTGCACCGGTCCACCGGGTCCGGGCTGGTCAACTGCCCGCCGAGGAGCGCGCTCCGGTCGTCCACGCGGTCGCCCAGCGCGCTGTGCAGGGTGCCCAGCAGACGGGAGCCCTCCTCATCCGACGGGCGCAGCCGCCGTAGCCGCCCGACGAGGGTGTCGGCGGCGCAGGGCTCGCGCACCCGGGTGCGCTGCGCGGAGCGCTCCCGCAGCAGCCGGACCGCCGTCGGCACCAGGTCGGCGGGCAGCCGGGCGGGTGCGACGAGGGCGAGCTGGCCGAGCGCGGCGAGCCGCAGCTCCGGGGCGTACGGCGGCAAGCTCTGCTCGGTCAGGAGCTCCACCGCGGCGGCGGCGTGCGCGGGATACCGGCGGACGAACAGACCGAGCGCCTCCGTGAGGGCGCGCAGGACACGGTCGTCCCGCTCGGCCCGCAGCCGCTGCCGCAACACGTCCAGGACCCGCTCGGGCCCGGCCAGGAAGTGCACCAGGGCCCCGGCGCCCGCCCGGCGCACCGCCGGGTCCGGGTCCCCGGCGAGCCGGACGAAGACCTCGGCGCCCGCGCACACCGCCTCCCGCGCCCGCCGGTCCCCGTGCGCGCTCTCCGCGCCTATGCCGACCAGCAGTTCCACGATGCCGCCACGGTCCGGCAGTTCCTCGCAGGCCACGAGCGAGAGCAGGAACGGGACGCAGGCCAGCGTCGAGTCGTACACATTCCCCTGGTGGTGCAGTGCGCCGTACATCCCGTCGAGCGCGGTCGCCCGCTCGACGGTGTCCGCGGAGGCTAGCGCCCGTAACCATCCGGGCACGTCCTCCGCGCTGCCGTACGCGTGCCGCAGCGAGGCCCAGTCGACCTCGTCGATCCCCGTGAACACGTTGTCCTCCCCAGACGAGTGCCACCTGATCGCGAGTGTGCACCACGGCACTGACAACGGTACGGAACCACGCGCTGACTGTGTGCGATCCGTCGGCTCTCACCGGCCAGGGTGCGAGCGGCCCGCGCACGCCCGGCCGGAGCGGCGCGCGTGGACCGTACCCGCCCGGCGGGAGGGGTCAGTTCAGGCCGGGCAGGGCCCGCTCCAGGATGACGTCGAGGCCGGTCCCGGCGGGCAGCGTGCCGAACGCGTGCCCCCAGTCGCCGCCCAGCCGGCTCGCGCAGAAGGCGTCCGCGACCGGGTGCGGGGCGTGCCGGACCAGCAGGGAGGCCTGCAGGGCGAGCGCCATCCGCTCGACCAGCCTGCGGGCGCCTACCTGGTCCGTTTCGGCCAACTGGTCCTTCAGCCCGGCGACGGCCGCGTCCAGGCGGGCGTCCGCCCCGCGCGCGAGGGCGAGTTCGGTGAACAGGGCCTCGGCGGTGTCCGGTTCGCGGCCCAGGGCGCGCAGCACGTCGAGGGCGTTGACGTTGCCCGAGCCCTCCCAGATCGACAGCAGCGGAGCTTCCCGGTAGTGCCGGGGCATGCCGGAGTCCTCGACATAGCCGTTGCCGCCCAGGCACTCCAGGGCCTCGGCGGTGAACGCGGGGCCCCGCTTGGTGACCCAGTACTTGCCGACGGCGGTGGCGATCCGCCGGAAGGCCCGCTCCCCGGCGTCCCCGCGCACCGCCCGGTCGGCCGCGCCGGCCAGCCGCAGCGTGAGCGTCGTCGCCGCCTCCGACTCCAGCGCGAGGTCGGCCAGGACGTTGCGCATCAGCGGCTGGTCGAGGAGCCGGGCGCCGAACGCGCTGCGGTGCCGGGCGTGGTGGCCCGCCTCGACCAGGGTCTTGCGCATCAGGGTCGCCGTGGACATCACACAGTCGAGACGGGTGCAGTTGACCATCTCGATGATGGTCTTCACGCCGCGCCCCTCCGGCCCCACCAGCCAGGCCACGGTCCGCTCGAACTCCGGCTCGGAGGACGCGTTGGAGCGGTTGCCCAGCTTGTCCTTCAGCCGCTGGATGCGGAAGGTGTTGCGGCTGCCGTCCGGCAGCACGCGCGGCACCAGGAAGCAGGAGAGCCCGGCCGGGGCCTGCGCGAGCACCAGGAAGACGTCGCACATCGGCGCCGAGGTGAACCACTTGTGCCCGCGCAGCGTGTACACCCCGGCCTCCCCGGTGGGCGTGGCCACGGTGGTGTTCGTCCGGACGTCCGAGCCGCCCTGCTTCTCGGTCATGCCCATGCCCGCGAGCAGTCCCGGCTTCCCGGTGGGCACGCGCAGTTCAGGGTCGTACTCCCGGCTGGTGAGCAGTGGTTCGTAGACCTTGGCCAGATCCGGCTGTGCCCGCAGCGCGGGTACGGCGGCGTACGTCATCGAGGTCGGGCAGCCGTGCCCCGCCTCCGTGTGCCCCCACACCAGTCCGCCCGCGGTACGGGCCACATGGGCGCCAAGACGGTCGTCCGCCCAGGGCGCGCCGGCCAGGCCCTCGCCGACCGCCGTGCGCATCAGGTGGTGCCAGCTGGGGTGGAAGTCCACCTCGTCGACGCGGTTGCCGTAGCGGTCGTGGGTGCGCAGGACCGGCTCGTACCGGTTGGCCAGCTCACCCCATTCCTGCGCCTCCGCGCTGCCGGCGCGCACCCCCAGGCGCCGGATGCCGTCCTCGGCCCACTCGGCGCCCTCCCGGCGCAGCCCCTCCAGCAGCGCCGGGTCGTCGGAGGCGTCGTACGGAGCCAGGGGCGGGGGCTGGTTGGTGACGTCGTGGGTGGCGTACGGCGGCTGCGGCAGCGGCTGCGATGGCGACGGTGATGGTGACTGCGCGGAAATCGAGACCATAGGAAGCATGTTGCACTCTCGCTGCGGTCGTAGCAAGAATGCAACAAGGAGGTGCACGTACAGTACGTGCCCATGCGCATGAACGTCTTGCCCGAACCGGAGGAGGCGGGTCTGCGGCCGCTGTCCGCGCGGTCGGTCGTGCTCAGCCTGCTCCTCGGCGCGCACCCGGCAGAACTCCCGGTGAAGGACCTGGTCCGGCTGGTGGAGCCGTTCGGCGTCGGCGGCTCCACGCTGCGGGCCGCGCTGAGCCGGATGGTGACCGCGGGGGACCTGCGCCGCACCGACGGCGTCTACCGGCTCAGCGACCGGCTGCTGGCCCGCCAGCGGCGCCAGGACGAGGCGCTGCGGCCCGGCACGCGCGCGTGGGACGGCGACTGGGAGATGGTGGTGGTCACGGCGACCGGCCGCGGCCCGGCCGAACGCGCCGACCTGCGCGCCCGGTTGACCACCCTGCGCCTGGCCGAACTCCGCGAGGGCGTGTGGCTGCGCCCGGCCAACCTGGACCGCGCCCTGCCCGGCGCGCTGGCCCCCGTCGCCCGGACGTACACGGCGCGACCCGATGAGCCCGCGCCCGATCTCGCGGCCCGGCTCTGGCAACTGGACACCTGGGCGGCCACCGCGCGGACGCTGCTCGCTCACACGGCCGCTGCCCGCAGCCCCGCGGAACGCCTCACCGCCTACGCCGCGGCCGTACGCCACCTGCTGACCGACCCCGTCCTGCCACCCGGACTCCTCCCCGCCGACTGGCCGGGGGAGGCCCTGCGCACGGACTACGCCGGATACCAGCGGGAGTTGGCCGCGTCGGTGGGGCGAAGGGAGCGCGCCGCATGACGGCGACGGCCCTCGAACGGTTCCTGCGCGACCGGTTCCAGGAGGAGGAGCGGGTGGCTCGGGACGCGATCACCGGTGCGCCCGGCGCGGCCTGGGGCGTCATGGCGGACGAGATCGAGCAGGTGCTCACCTCCTGGGACGGCCGGGTCACGCACACGCCGATGGTGCAGTTCGGCGCCGACGACCCCGTGCGGCTGCTCACCCATGTGGCCCGGCACGATCCGGCCCGGGTGCTGCGCGAACTCGAGGCGAAACGGGCGCTGTTGGAGGAGCACCGGATGCAGGACGACGGCCGGTGCCGCACCTGCCGCGAGGAAGCGAGCCCCCGTTCGCCCTGCATCACGCTGCGCCTGCTCGCCCTGCCTTTCGCCGCCGATCCCGGATACGACGACTCCTGGCGCCCCTAGGCCCTGTCGTCGACCGGTGGTCCCCGCAGGGGGCCGAGGCGGTCTCCGAGGGCGAGGCGGTCTGCGAGGGCTACGGCGGGGAAGAGCCGCTGTCGGCGACTTCGCCGGTTTCGGCAGCGGGGAGGTCGTCCGGGGGCGGCTCGGCGGACTCGTCACCGAGGTCTCCGGTCGCGAAGCCCAGGCGTGCCTGTTCCTCCGCGACGATCCGGCGCGCCATCTCCGTGTCCGACACGTCGACGGCGTCCGGGGTCGCCTCGGCCGTCTCGCTGCGGCGGGCATAGGCGTCGAACAGGCGGGCCTTCCGCTTCAGCATCTCCACCATCTGCTCGTCCACGCCGCCCGGAGCCAGGAGACGGTGCACCCGGACCGGCCGTACCTGGCCCATGCGGTGGGCCCGCGCCACCGCCTGCTGTTCGATGGTCGGCTTGATCTGGGGCTCGCAGATGATCACGACGGAGGCGGCCTGGAGGTTGAGTCCGACGCCCCCCGCCTGGATCTGCGCCAGCAGCACCGCCGGACCGGACACGGCGGTGAACTCGTCGACGAGCAGCTGACGCCGCTCGGGCGGCACGCTCCCGGTGAGCGGGCCGACAACAGGGCCGCCGGCCCGTTCACCGGCGTCGAGCGCGTTCCCCACCACGCCCAGGACGTCACGGAAGTTGGAGAAGACCACCACCTTCAGCCCGTTCTCCCCCGCCTCCTGCACGATCTCGCGGAGCCGGACGAGCTTGGCGGACTTCTCGGGGCGGGCGTACGCGGCCCTGCGCATCGCCATGAAGTTGCCGGAGTGCACCGCCTCCCGGTACGCCTCCTCGTCCGAGGCGCTCGGCTCCTCCCACTCGTCCGTCTGCTGCAGGGCGGGCAGTTCGGCGAGCACATCCTCCTGGTTCCGGCGCAGGTAGACGGGCGCGACCGCCTTCCGGAAGGCCACCGAGCCGGGCACTCCGGCATGGTCGCCGATGCGGTCCGCCACCGCCTGGTCGAGCATCCGGACCAGATTGCGGAACTCGGCGACCCGGTTCTCCATCGGCGTGCCCGTCATGAAGAGGACCCGTGCGCAGTGCCCGGCCCACTGGGTGACGGCCTGGGAACGCAGGGTCTTGGGGTTCTTCACGGCGTGCGCCTCGTCGACCACCAGCATGCCGATCTCCCCTCCGCCCGGGAGCGGGAACCCGCGCAGGGTGTCGAAGGTCGTCACGGCGACGCCGCCCCGCCCCTTCCAGTAGGCGAACGCGTCGTGCCGGTCCGGTCCGTGCAGCGGAGTGACGTGGAGCGAGGTGCGGGCCTCGATCTCCCGCGTCCAGTTGACCAGGACGCTCGCCGGGCAGACGACCATGAAGTGGCTCTGCCCCTCGGCGACCAGATGCGTCAGCGCGGCCATGGCCTGGACGGTCTTGCCGAGCCCCATCTCGTCGCCGAGGATCACCCGGCGCTGCGCCAGGGCGAAGCGGGCGCCGAACGCCTGATAGCCGCGCAGCGACACCCGCAGCCGGGAGTCGTCGAGCTGCTGGCCCCGCACCCGCTCGGCGATGCCGTCGGGCAGGAACCCCTCGGCGGCGGCCGTGTCCGGGGCGCGCCCGGAGATCTCGGTGAGCAGGCCGTAGTACTCGGCGGAGCGCAGCTCGAAGTCCACCCAGGCGGCGAGGTCCGTCGACGTCCTGCGCAGCAGGTCCACCGACGCCTGCGCGAGAGCCTCGGGGGTGCCGGCCTGCGCCGCCTCCGCAAGCAGCGTCCGCAGCTCCTCGACCGCCTCCAGCGCGCGGGCCTTCCTGTCCCGCCCGGCCACCAGCATGCTCAGGCGCCCGGCGGCGGGCCGGGCGTCGGCCAGCAGCGGTCCGAGCCGGTTCGTCAGCGCGGCGGCCGCGTCGACGGCGCGCCGCGCCTGCGGCCCCGCCTCCACGAGCACCTGCAGGGCCATGACGAGCGCGCTCGTCCGCGGCTCCGGCCGGTCGACGTCGATGTGTACGGCGACGTTGTCGTGCACGGCGTCGGACAGCTGTCGTGCGGCCGCGACGATCTGGTCCGCGGTCCGCCGGCCCACCCCGGGGATCTGCCGCAACCGGTACGGACCGGCGTCGAGTACCTGCCGGACCGTGTGCAGTCCGCTCTTGTCGACACCGCCCAGCCGCAGCCGTCCGCCCGTGGCGTCCTGCAGCCGGGTCACGGGGATGGCGTCGAGGGCCTGCTCCACCGCCGCGTCCTGGATCGGCTGCAGCGCCGCCCGTACCGCCTCGACGGCCTTGCCGTGGTCCTCGGCCAGCGACCGTGCTGCCTCGTACAGCCGGGCCGCCTGCGCGACCGCCTCCCGCTCCCTGCGCCCCATCCGCCCCTCCCTAGCGCCACATCCTCCCATCGCCGGGCCGGACTCCCGCCCGTCGTGCGGCGCCCCCGCACGAGGCGACGGGGTCCTCGCGCGGGGCAGAGGGGACTACCCGGAAAGCCGGGGACCAAGCAGGGGACCAAGCCGGGGACTAATGGGACAAACGGGGGATGACCTGCGCGATGGCGGGCACTCGGTGAGGCACGTTGAGGGATCTCATCCGAGGAGAGTCATGGCTGAGCAGAAGTCGTCGGCCCTCACGGCGCCCCTGCGCGGGGCGGCTTCGGCGCTGCGCAGGGTGCCCGGCGCCGGGACGGTGACCAGGGCCGCGGAGGAAACACTGGACAAGGTCGGCGTGGTCTCGCCCCGCGGACGGCGCATCGCGGTGTACGCCGGGGCCGGAATGCTCGGTGCCGCCGGCGTGGTGGAGTGGCCCGTCGCCCTCACCGGCGCGGCCGTGGCCTGGCTCACCCAGCCCCGGCCCCCGCATCCGGCCGACAGCGGGAAGGCTGGTTCCGAACCCGCCCATGCCCCGTCCGGCAGCAAGGCATCCGGACGCGCGCGGACATCCGGCAGCAGCAGGACATCCGCAAGCGCCGAGACGTCCGGCGGAAGCAAGGCGTCCGGCGGCAGCGGGACCTCCCGCAGCACCGGGACGGCCAGAAGCACCCGGAAGACCAGCAGCGGCACGTCCCCCGCGAGCAGCCGGTCATCCAGCGGCAGCACCTCATCCGGCAGCACGAGGACGACGAGGGGCACCCGGAAGTCCAGCAGCGGCACGTCCCCCGCGAGCAGCCGGTCATCCGGTAGCACCAGGTCATCCGGTACCGCCCGGACCACGCGCGGCACCAAAGCCTCGGCGGGCAGGGCGCACACCGGTCCGCTGGGGCCCACCGCGCGACCCGCCCGGACCACGCTCTGAGGAGGGCCGTGGTGGTCGGACTGCTGACGGCGCCCGTGGCGGCCGTGCGGTCGGTGGCCGCCGCTCCGCGGCTGCCGCCGCCTTCACGAAGAACGGCATCGGGGAGAGCTTGACGCCCTCGCGCGCGGCGAAGGAGTCCTTGGCCTGGGCGCGCAGCCGCATCAGGCG